>PBTQ01000042.1 GCA_002729125.1 Acidimicrobiaceae bacterium
CGCGATGCAATCAAGCACCAGCAGGCCGCCCACCTCGTGGACGGCGTCGGCGAGCGCCGAGATGTAGTCGTCGGGCAGGACCATGCCGGCCGAGGTCTCGACGTGCGGCGCGAACACAACCGCCGGTTTCTCCTTGCTGATCGTGGCGACGACATCGTCGATTGGGGCAGGGGCGAACGGCTCCTGACTACCGGGCTCGGCTCGACGTGCCTTCATCACCGTGTGGCTCGCCGGGATGTTCCCGGCCTCGAAAATCTGGGTCCAGCGATAACTGAACCAGCCGTTGCGCACGACAAGCACGTGCTTCCCGGTGGCGAACTGGCGGGCGACCGCCTCCATGCCGTAGGTGCCGCTGCCGGGCACGACCGCAACGGCATCGGCGTTGTAGACGTCGCCGAGTACCCGGGAGATGTCGTTCATCACCGTCTGGAACGACACGCTCATGTGGTTGACAGAACGGTCGGTGTACACGACGGAGTACTCAAGGAGGCCGTCGGGATCGATATCGGGAAGCAGGCCAGGCATGGCGCGGAGCTTACTGCTCACCAGTCCACCGATGACGAGCGGCGAGCGCATCGTCAGCGGCGTGGCTCGTCGCTAGCCCCCGCAGCGCATGGTCAACCCCGCCGATGAACCGCCTGAGACCGTCACGGTCGACGAGTGGGTCGCCGGAGCACGGGCCCGACTCGACCGCGTTCAGCCCCAACTTTTCGCCCGAGAGATGGCCGACGACGCACTCGTCGTCGATCGCTGCCGCCGGTCTTCACGATCTCGGGTTACCTGGGGCAACCGACCTCGTCGGCGGGGACCGCGCGTGGCGAGCCGCCACCGCCTGATTCAGTCGTCGAGTTCGCGGATCGCCGTCCACCCGGGTGCACCCGACGAGACCTCGCCGTAGTCCCAGTATTTGGTGCGCAGCAATCGGATCATGTTCGAGCTGCTGACACCCCTGCGAAACAGGCCATGATGGATCCGCACCGACCGGTAGTGATCAGGTGAAGCGTCCTCAGCTGCCTCGCGATGGACCCGGCCATTTCTCCACGCCTCACGGTCACCATCGTCGACGTGGACCACCAGATTCGCCCAGTAGTCGTCAACCAGTTCGATCGACGAATAGCTCAGCACGCCGGGGAAACCGCGGAATTGGGTGAGCAGTTCGCGCTCGAGTTGGTCGATGCGACTCCGTGTGTCGGAGTCGCCGCGACGTTCACCGAAGAAACCGACGATCCGCACGTCGGTCGACGCTGCGAGACCGGCCGGATTGCAGACAACCGTGCGCCGCTGCAGGTCGTGGACGCTCCAGGTGCGCGTCTCGTAGGGTTTGAGCTCGAGCGTCTCGGTGTGCATGCGCCGCACCAGAGCACGAAGGTCCTAGAGCATGTAAGCGAGCAGCTGTTGATCGGGCTCATAGAGCGCCGGGTCAGCGCACGGGTGATCGACAGGGATGTTGCGGGGACCGAGCTGGACGAGCGCAGGCGACCAGGGCTCCTCAGACCCACGGACAGTTCGAGTTGCGGTCGCCGTACGTGGTGCCGGCGGCGAAACGGTCGAAGCCGAACGGTGTCAATTCCCACGGCATCTCGCCGGTGATGAGCATGTCAGCGGTGAGCTTGCCCACACCAATCATCTTGAAGCCATGGTTGGAGTCGGCGATGACGAAGGCGTTGTCGGCGACATGGTCGAAGATCGGCACATTGTCGGGCGTGAACGCTCCGATGCCGCCATTGCGACGCTGCTTGAAATACGGCTCCAGATTCTCGAAGCGCTTGAAGAGCATGCCCAGGGTCTTGCAGTAGTACTCGGGGAACCACTCGTCAGCCTGGTACACGTCAGAGAGGTGGCCGTAGGGCTCAACCTGGGCGGAATCGCCGATCGGGATCGGGATCGTGCCGCCTTGCAGACCAGGGGCGCCGACCCGTTCGGCTGCGTACCGGGTGTAGGTGTAGACGTGATCTTGGATCATCTCGCCGTCGTCGCCGTACACGGGCGTGTTCATTAGTTCGACGTGCAGCACCGGCGCGTCTTTGCCATCGGCGGTGCGGTAATCGACCCCGGGCGGCATCCAGACCTCACCCTCGAGGAGCCGCCAGTACGTCCACATTGCGTGGTCGTGCGCAATGTGGCCGTCGGGGTAGACGATGTCGAGCGTGTTGGGCCCACCGAGCCATTCCCAGTGGCGGGGTGTCCATGCTCCCGCACCGATGACGACCTGATCACAGGTGATCGTGCCGGCGGTGGTTTCGACCGCCTTCACGGAGCCGCCTCCCACGCCGCCACCGGCGCCCGACGATGCATTGCCCGAACCCAAGTCGTAGCCGGTGACTTCGACGCCGTAGACGCGTTGCACCCCCCATTGCTGACACTTCTGGTCGAGGCCCCACATCACGGTGTGCGTACCCGCGTACCCCGATCGGTGTTCGTGGAGCACGACATCGCACTTTTCAGTCTTGAAGTCGGGCCAGATCGAGGTCAGGAAGCGATGGGCGTCTTCGCCGGTGTAGAGGTCACTTGGGTAACCCGAATCGACCTGGCTCTGATTGAGCTTGATGTAGTCCTCGGTCTGGTTCTCTTCGCCGATCGACACGTACCCGACCTGCTGGAAACCAAAGTTGACCGGGTCGGACTCCCATACCTCGACACTGGCTCGCAGGATCGAGTGGAGCGGGCCGGTCATGTAGAGGTTGCGGACGCAGCCGCAGGCGAGGCCGGTAGCCCCAGCGCCCGGCCCTTGCTTGTCGATCAGGACGACATCACTACCCTTGCCCTTGCCGCTCCGCTCAAGCGCCATGGCCAGGTGGTAGGCGGTCGACAGGCCGTGGATCCCGGCGCCAACGACCACATAGCTCGCACTCGACGGCAGGGCAGAGACATTGCTCAGGGGAACGACCGGGGGATTCTGCAGGACGCCGTCGACCTGTTCGGGCAGTGGGCGATCCATGAAGGGATACCACTGGTTGTGGCCTGCGGTGTTGGGACCAGCATTCGGAAAATCCATGGGCGGAATGTACGGACTTGACCACGTGATGGCAAGGGTCTCGAAACCGGGCCGAGGCGAGTCGGGCAATGGCCCGGAAACCGATCCCGGTAGCCGAGTCGGTGCCGGACGAGGTAAACCAGGAATGTGCTGATCGTCGTCTCCCCTGCCAAATCGCTCGACTACGAGTCTGAGCTCCCCACCAAGAAGCACTCCGAGCCGCGCATGCTCGACGAAACCCAAGAACTCATCGACGTGATGGCGGAGAAGTCACCTGCCGAGATCGCCAGGCTGATGTCGGTCTCCCAGGGCCTGGCCGAACTCAACCATGAGCGCTACCAGGACTTCGAGCAGCCTTTCACCACCGACAACGCCCGTCCGGCGATCCTCGCCTTCACTGGCGACGTGTACCTCGGTATGGATCCGAACGGCACCTTCACCGAACGTGACTTCACCCACGCCCAAAAGGTCCTCCGGATCCTGTCGGGCCTGTACGGCGTGCTCCGCCCCCTCGACCTGATGCAGCCCTACCGGCTCGAGATGGGCACCTCGCTCAAAACCGACCGCGGCGACTCGCTTTACTCGTTCTGGGGCGACCGCATCACCGATCAGCTCAACGCCGACATTGCCGAGTCGCCGGGCGCAAACGTGCTCGTCAACCTGGCCAGCAACGAGTATTTCGGTTCGGTGAAGCCCGGCAAGATCGACGCCCGGATCATGACGCCGACCTTTCTCGACTCCAAGAACGGCGGTCCACACAAGATCGTGTCGTTCTTCGCGAAGCGGGCTCGTGGCGCGATGGCGGGTTGGATCATCCGAGAACGCATCAAGAGCGCAAAGGCCCTCGTCGAATTCGACGGGATGGGCTACCGCTACGACGCCGAACGCTCGACCATCGACGAGCCCGTCTTCATGCGCGAAGACGGTGTGATGAGCTGACGCCGACACCAACGTCAGCCAGACTCGGCCCCATGAATCAGCCAAGCATCGAGCGGGGCGCCGACGACCAGACGTTTCACGACGTCATCGAGGCCTACTGTGGCGCGCTGTCGTGCGCGCCGGGTGAGACCGCGACGGTGCACGTCTCCACCCACGCAGCGGCATACGACGTGGTCATCGAGCGGTGGGGTGGTGAGCGAACCATCGCCTGGGCAACCAACAACGTGCCTGGCACCTTCCACGAACCCCCGGCCGATGCCGACGCCAACGGGTGCGGCTGGCCGGTGGCGATCGAGATCCCGATCGACGAGTCGTGGCGGTCGGGCTTTCATCTGATCACCCTTCGTGCCAACGACGGACCCGACGGCCGACGGGTTGCCCACACCGGATTTGTCGTGCGGGCCGGGGCGCAGCGCCAGCGTGCTGTGCTCGTGCTCGCTACCAACACGTGGAACGCCTACAACACCTGGGGCGGCGAAAGCCTCTACACCGGTGGCCACCAGGTCTCGTTCCGGCGGCCGTGGGCCCGCGGCATACTCGACCGGCCCGAGGTCGAGCGCGACGACAGAAAGTCGCGGCCGATCCACACGGGCGAGGAGCCCGACGAAGGGGGGTTCGTCTTCCAGGAGTACCGCCTGCCCCGGAACTATCCGTCGGCGATTGGCTCGACCGGTTGGTTCACCCACGCCCGCCGCTTCGTCGAGTGGGCCGAGCGCGAAGAGCGCTCCTTCGACCTGCTTGCGTCGACCGACCTCGACCTCGACCCCGACTGTCTCGACGGCTACGACCTCGTCCTCGGGGTTGGTCACGACGAGTACTGGTCGGCGGGACAGCGCACGGCGGTCGAGACCCACGTGCAGCGCGGTGGCCACTACGCCTCGTTCTCGGGCAACACGATGTTCTGGCAGGTTCGCATCACCGACGGCGACCGCGGTACGGCGATGATCGGGCACAAATACACAGCCCATCGCGACGA
The DNA here is from genome assembly GCA_002729125.1 of Acidimicrobiaceae bacterium. Lineage (GTDB taxonomy): Bacteria > Actinomycetota > Acidimicrobiia > Acidimicrobiales > Aldehydirespiratoraceae > UBA11606. The sequence continues at coordinate 4,890 of PBTQ01000042.1, forward strand.
TCCAGTCGTGGGGACGAACGATGAAGCATCGATGTCGGGCATGTGGGCCGACCCGCTCGTCGGCCGTCCCGAATGGTCGTTCCTCGGCGCCGGCTCGGCCTTCGGGCTGTACGCCCGGTTCGGGAGCGGTACCCCACGAGGTGTCGGAGGCTTCGTCGTCTACCGGTCCGACCACTGGCTCTTCGAGGGAACCGGACTCGGGTACGGCGACGTGCTCGGCCTCGACGCAGGCATCGTCGGCTACGAAACCGTCGGCTGCCCCATCCAACTCGACGACGTGAACCTTCCTGTGCCGCGCACGCGGGACGATCTTCCGGCGGAACAAGAGATCGTCGCGTGGACACCCGCCACCAACCTCGGGATCGGTGACTACCCGAAGTCGGTTGCGGCGTTCGGCGACCAGGGCGACCTCGAGTTCGTCGCCGACCGGGTGTTCGCCGATTCGGCCGACCCGATCGGGTCGGCTCGCCATGGCAACGCTGTGATGTCGGTCGCTCGTCCCTTCGAAAATGGCGGCGAGGTCGTCGTGTGTGGCACGACCGACTGGGTGTTCGGTCTCGACGACCCCCGAGTCGCGCGAGTGACCGCCAACGTGCTCGACCGGTACCTCGACTGAGCCATCCGGCCGGGACGTGATCAGGCGGTCAACGCCAGGAACCGATTGGGGTCGACGTTGCCGCCCGAGAGGGTGATGCCCACCCGCTGACCCGTCACGTCAATGGCACCGCTGAGTACCGCCGCAAGCGCAGACGCGCCCGATGGTTCGACGACGACGTTGAGGCGTTGGAAGGCGAGTCGCATCGCAGCCACGATCTCCTCGTCGGTCACCGTGACGATCTCGTTGACCCGCTCACGGATCACCGGAAAGGTGTGTACCCCTGGCGCTCGCGTTTGCTGACCGTCAGCGATGGTTCGCGGGGTATCGGGGAGTTCGACGATGCGTCCCTGCTCCAGTGATTGCTTGACGTCATCGCCTGTCTCGGGCTCAACCCCGATGACGCGGACAGGGCCCATCGACGTGGCGACCGTGGCGCACCCCGAGATCAGTCCGCCCCCACCGACGCACACGACGAGCGTGTCCACAAAGGCGGTGTCGAAGAGTTCCATCGCCAGGGTTCCCTGACCTGCCATCACGTCACGGTGATCGAATGGTGGGATGAGGGTGAGGCCTCGCTGCTCGCCGAGTCGCTCCCCGATGTCCTCCCGGCGCTCCGTGTAGCGGTCATAGGAGATGACGTCGGCGCCGTAGCCAACCGTCGCCGCCCGCTTAACCGCCGGAGCATCATCGGGCATCACGACCACCGCGGGGATGTCGTGCAACGCAGCGGCGAGCGCGATCGCCTGCCCGTGGTTGCCTGAGGAGTAGGTCACCACACCGCGAGCGCGTTCATCGGGTGGTAGCGAGGCGATGGCGTTGTAGGCGCCGCGGAACTTGAACGAACCGGTGCGCTGGAAGCACTCGGCCTTGATTCGGAGATGAGCGTCGAAACGCTCGTCGAGGGTTCGGCTGGTGAGTTCGGGGGTGATGTTGGCGATACCGGCGAGCCGCTCGGCTGCCCGGGCGACGTCGTCGACGTGCAACTCGGGTTCCATGTCGCGACCGTAGGCGAGAACGTCACGCGGTAGCTCGGCAATTCCTCGTACTGTTCTCGTATGGCGCAGCAGATCCTCGTGCTCAACGGACCGAACCTCAACCTCCTCGGCACGCGCGAGCCCGAGATCTACGGCACCGACACGCTCGACGACATGGTCGCTGAGCTCACCGGTATCGCCGCCGAGCGGGGCGCGAAACTGCGTCACGTCCAGTCGAACCACGAGGGCACGCTGATCGATGCCCTTCATGACGCCCGCGAGTGGGCCAACGGCGTGATTTTCAATCCGGGCGCCTACACCCACACCTCCATCGCGCTACGGGACGCCGTCATCAGCAGCGAACTGCCGGTCGTTGAGACCCATCTCTCGAACGTGCACGCGCGAGAAGAATTCCGGCACCGGTCGATGCTTTCCGGTGTGTGTCTCGGCGTCGTCTTGGGCTTCGGAAAGCACAGTTACGCAGCAGCGCTCGATGCTCTGCTGCGTCATCTCGACTGAACCACCTGTCGATCGGGGTGCACAGCCACCGGTGATGCCGGTTGATCAGCGCGTCAACCGCTGCTGATCGAGCGTTCGGACCACGTGCAGATCCGACCCCATCGACTCGACCTGTTCTTGCAGGGCTTCGAGATGTTTGCGTCGGGGCGCCGCATCCCACATGCCGGCGCCGGAGATCACGAATCCGACCGCATACACAAACCAGTGACCGCTGAGCAGGAAGCAGACAAAGCCGATCCAGCCCGCTGCCTCGGCAAGGCCGATGCGGATGAAGGTGGCGCGCTGGTAGGAGCCGGCGAACGCCTCCGGCGACGACACGTCGGGCTCGTGCACGAACCGGGGCACGAGCATCTGAGCGATGACGCCGAGCATTGCGGTGATCGCAATGCCGGTCGAGAGGCCGAGCGGGGCGTCGTCGCGTTGACCGAAGAGCAGCACCGGGATCCAAATGATCACCAACACGTTGGCGAAGCCGAGCCAAACCATCCGCATCGACTGCAGGCCCGAGGTCTGCCCGACCATCGCCCGCATGCCGATGAACGGCACGATCAACTTCGGGTAGGCCCGAACTACCGGACCCCAGCCAGGATCGGCGTGCGGCTTGCTCACACCAGTTCGATACCGGCGCTGGTCATCTCGGCCAGCGCGGCCTCGGTGGTGTCGGAGGCAACGCCTGCGCAGTGGTCGAGCAGCACGCGGGTGTCGAAGCCCTCCGCCTTCGCGTCGAGTGCCGTGGCCCGCACACAGTGGTCGGTGGCAAGTCCGACGACATCGACAGCAGTGACGCCACGAGCAGTCAGCCAGGCACCGAGCAGGACCGACTCATCTGCTGACGCGCCGCCGTCGAAGCCGGTGTAGCTCGCCGTCGCGCGCCCCTTGAGGAAGAGCTCATCGATTGCGATGTCGAGATTGTCGTGGAACTCCGCACCGGGCGTCTCGGCACCGCAGTGGACCGGCCAGGTGTCGACGAAGTTCGGGGTGTCGTCACCGGTCACCCAGTGCTCACCCGGATCTTCATGCCAGTCCTTGGTGGCGACGACGAACGCATAGGTCCCCTTGACCCGGTCGAGGCCGACGGTGTCAGTGATCGACTGGGCGACAGCAGCGCCGCCGTCGACGGCCAGCGAACCGCCTTCGCAAAAGTCGTTCTGCACGTCGACGACGATGAGGGCCTTCGGAGATTCCGACATCGGTGTGGTCTCGCTCATTGGGCACCTCTGGAAGGGACGGGAGCAGACAGGGGCTCTTCGACGCCTTCCCACACGGTGGGGATGGCGGGCGAGTGGGTGGGCCACGGTGTGCGGTCGGCGTCCTGGAGTCGGCTGCGCCGCTCCGCGCACCGGGCTTGGGCTTCAGCCGGATTGGTGAGGTCGGCGACGATCTCACCGTCGCGCACAAACGGCACCTGCGGATTCATCGTGTCGTCCTCGAGTTCGACGGGTAGGACCGAGAGGACCTCCTGGATGAACTGGCCATCGGCGTCGACAACGCGATGCACATCCTTGCGGCCACCAAGCGTCTTCTTGCCGGGCGAGAGTTTGCCGACGGCGCGCAGCTCGCTGCGCGGTTCGTCGGCACTGGCGATCGACACGAGCTTGTAGACCATCGAGGCGGTGGGATGGCCCGAACCAGTGACGAGGCTGGTGCCGATGAGGTACGCGTCGATCGGAGCGCTGGCCGCTTCGAGTTCCGCAACCCGGAACTCGTCGAGGTCAGAACTCACAACGATGCGACAGTCAGTCGCGCCGAGGCTGTCGAGGAGTTCGCGAGCCGCCACGCTGTCGCGCAGCAACTCGCCGGAGTCGATACGGATGGCCTCGATCTCGGGACCAACAACCTTCACGGCCCGACGGATGCCTTCCATCACGTCGAACGTGTCGACCAGGTAGGTCGAGCCGGCGCCGAGAGTGACCCGCTGCGCCTCGAACGCCTCCTCCTCGTTGACGTGGGCGAGTACAAACGCGTGGGCTGTGGTGCCGCCGGTGGGAATGCCGTGACGCCGACCGGCCTCAAGGTTGGACGTGGTGTCGAACCCGCCGACGAACCCAGCACGGGCGGCGGCCACGGCGGACTCGGGGTCGGTGCGACGTGAGCCGCCCTCGATCAAGAGGCGGCCACCGGCAGCGTCGGCCATGCGGGCTGCAGCCGAAGCGACGGCACAATCGTGGTTGAGCACCGAGAGCATCACCGTCTCGAGCACGACGCACTCGGCGAAGCTTCCGGTCACGGTCAGTACCGGCGAGTACGGGAAGAACAGTTCGCCCTCGGCGTAGCCGGTAATGTCGCCGCTGAATCGGTACCCCCGCAGCCAGTCGGTCATCTCGCCTTCAGCGACAACGCCGGCCCGCACGAGATGGCTGATCGTGGCGTCGTCGAAGCGGAAGCGGCTGACCGCGTCGAGTACCCGATCGATGCCCGCGACGACACCGTAGGCACGACCAGCCGGAAGTCGACGGGCGAAGACCTCGAACACGGCTCTTCGATGGGCGACACCGGATTCCAGTGCCGAGGCGACCATCGTGAGTTCGTAGTGATCGGTCAGCAGCGCCGACGTGGGCAGTTCCACGTCTTCACCCTAACGGGACCCCACCATGACCTCGGCGTCGTATGTGCGCTTGTGATCGATCGACAGCCCGGTCGGTCGGAGTGTCCCACCGAGGGTACGTTTCTTTTCCTGATGAATGCTCCAAGCCCGTTCATGGTGATGCACTCGATGACGGCCGACCGGTCCGTGCTAGATGGCAAGGAACTCACCAAGCAGACCCGCCGGCGTGTCATGTCGTTCGCCCGTCCCTATCGGGCCTCGATCGTCAGCTTCCTCGGAACAATCATCGCCTCGACCTTCCTCGGCCTGCTGCCCCCGCTATTGATCCGGGAGATCTTCGACGACGCGATCGTCGACGGCGACGGTGGCTACCTCAACATCCTCTTCTTCTTCATGATCGGCGCCGCTCTCGGCGAAGCGGTGCTCGGGCTCGTCGAGCGCTACCTGTCGAGCCGGATCGGCGAGGGCCTGATCTACGACCTGCGGGTGAAGCTGTTCGACCACGTCCAGCGGATGCCGCTCGCCTTCTTCACCCGCACCCAGACCGGCACGCTCATCAGCCGCTTGAACAATGACGTCATCGGTGCCCAACGGGCCTTTACCGGAACGCTCGGCACAGTGGTCGGCAACGCCATCACGCTCAGCGGCACCCTCATCGCAATGCTGCTGCTCGAGTGGAGGCTCACGCTGCTGGCCATTGCGATTCTCCCGATCTTCGTGGTCCCCGCCCGCCGCGTGGGTGCCGGTCTCAGCGACATCACCCGCGAGGGGATGAACCTCAATGCGTCAATGAACAACACGATGACCGAGCGCTTCAATGTCTCCGGCGCCCTCCTGGTCAAGCTGTTCGGCCGGCATCACCGAGAAGCTGCCGACTTCGGCGACCGTGCCGGTCGGGTCCGCGACATCGGCGTGAAGTCGGCGATGTACTCCCGGGTCTTCCTCGCTGCGCTCACCCTGGTCGGTGCCATCGGCAGTGCGCTCGTCTACTGGTGGGGTGGCCATCAGGTCATCGATGGCGGCGTCACACCTGGCACGCTTGTCGCGCTCGGTCTTTACACCGTGCGGATCTACATCCCGCTCACGTCGCTCTCGAACGCACGCGTCGACATCATGACGGCCTTCGTGTCGTTCGAGCGGGTGTTCGAAGTCCTCGACACGCCCAACGCCATCGAGGACGCCAACGACGCCGTCGAGTTGCCAGCGACCACTCGCGGTGCGATCCGGTTCCAGGATGTCGTGTTCCGGTATCCCGATCCAGCGCCCGGAACTCCCAAGTCACTCGGTGGGGGGGAAACGACCGCATCAGCCGACGACGTGCTCCGAGGGGTCGATGTCGACATCGCCCCCGGTCAGATGGTGGCGATCGTCGGGCCATCCGGTGCCGGCAAGACCACCATGACGTCTCTGGTGCCTCGGCTCTACGACATCACCTCGGGGGCGATCACGATCGACGGCCTTGATGTTCGGGCGGTCACCCAGGACTCGCTGCGTCAGTCGATCGGTGTCGTCAGCCAGGACCCGCATCTCTTCCATGAGAAGGTCGGCGACAACCTTCGTTACGCTCGGCCCGACGCAACCGACAACGAACTGGTCACCGCCTGCGAAGCGGCACGCATCCATCACGTGATCGCCGAACTGCCCGAGGGGTACAACAC
>PBTQ01000043.1 GCA_002729125.1 Acidimicrobiaceae bacterium
ATTTAGCGAGTAGAACGTTAAGATGGGTCGCCACATTGTGCTCTTGCTAACCCTCGCTCTCGTCGCCGCTGGATGCGCCGACGAGAGCAACTCAGTGGCGAACAGCGATTCGCCAACGACAACAGTTGGGGCGCCCGCAACGGCCTCAGGTATTTCGGATGAGGCGCACGAAACTCGTCCGCTCTTCGCCACCCCGGTGTGGACACCGTCAGCCGTCAACCCGCTGGCCGCCACCCTCGAACTCGCGACCATCCAGGCGGTCGAATTGCGCTTGACTGCCACAGCAGGGGATCACAGAGTGACCACTCCGTGGACCGCTGAACCTGCGCAAGAGCACACCCTTCCCCTGGTCGGCCTGCGCTCGGACCGAACCTACGACGTGCGGATTGAAGCACGTCTGCCCAATGGTGAAATCGACCACATCGACTCGTCCTTCACCACAGGGGCGCTACCCGAAAACATCCCCGACTTGGGTATCACCATCGACACCGACCGCGCTGCGCCTGGCGTGACAATCCTCGAGCTCAACCCTGTCCAGGCTGTTAGGGACGGGATCGGCAACCCAATTATCGCCGTCGATAGCGACGGGGAGGTCATTTGGTACTACCAGTCCCAAGTGATCGCTGGCGCATTCACCGGGGCAGTTTCGCGGGGCCCGAATGGGACCGTCTATGCCCAGAACCACCCATTCGGCGCCCGAGAATTCACGATCGATGGGCGCCTCGTCCGAGCCATCAGCGCTGACCCGACCGGCGAAGCCGAGATCACCCCGATCGAAGGTGGCGGCCTCAACGTTCCGTATCACGCTGAATGGATCGATCTTCGAACGGTCCACCACGACATCATTCCGATGCCTGATAACACGGTGATTTTTCTCTCAAGTGCTCTTCACGAGATCACCCCGGAGCAGCGCGCCGCCGTAGGTTGCCCTCCCGACGACACCTTTGAGTGGAACCCGTTCTCCGACGTGATCGTGCACATGGACACTGATGGCACGGTACTTCGCACATGGGATCTCTGGGATTTCATCAGCTTCGATGACCTTCCCGGGAACTTCCTCTGCCAGCGCCAGGGCATTGATGTCACCGAACTGGAGCGCGACTGGACCCATGCGAACAGCCTGGTCTTCGACCCCGCGCGCCGGGCAATCATCGTGTCGGTCCGCCATACCGATCAGCTGATTGCCCTTGCCTTCACCGACGACCTCGGCCCTCAGACCGGCGTGCGTTGGATTCTCGGCGAGATGGGCACGATGCCGTACGAAGGCGAGAGTTTTCATCACACCCACGGTGCCATGGTCGACACTGACGGCAGCATCGTGCTCTACGACAACGGCAACTTCCGCCCTGGCACCGTTCTCGCTGGCGGCGACGCAGCACCGTACTCGCGTGCAGTTCGCATCGAGATCGACGACGAATCCGACAACCCGGCCGAGTGGACCGCCCGTCAGGTCTGGGATCACGTGCTCGAGGACCCCAAGACCGGCACCCCTGCCTTTGCACCTTTCGTGAGCGATGCCGACGCACTGCCGAATGGAAACGTCCTCGTCACGCATGGTGGGCTCGGCGGCTTCGCCTCGTTCCAGCACGCACACATTCTCGAATACGCTCCGGAGGGCGAACGTAACGGTGACGTTGTCTGGGAACTTCAACTCGGCGTACCGGGAGACGAGATCACCGTCTATCGAGCTGACCGGTGGGAATCGCTCTACTTTGGGCCACTCTGGGAATCGCCGTGAGCAGCGACCCCGGCGCCCCACTCCCTGCCCACAAGCGGCCCTACGACGACACGCCGGTGCACACCGAGGATCTCCCACCGCTCCCGATCCGGGACCGCAATATTCCTGCTGAGGCATGGATCGAGGCCTCCGACGAGCTCTTGCGATCAGGCGACGACATCGGGAACCCCCGAATCGCCTACAAGCGCCGCATCGGCTCGTGGCTGCTGTGGCGGGCTGGGCCTGCTCGCAAAGCCAACGCCCGCTATGTCGCAATCCACAGCGAGGATCTTCACCGCATCCTGACCTTCCGGCTCTTCGAGGACGGCACGGGCGCAGGCGACGGCCCGACCGGCACGCACCACGAACGATTCCGGACCTGGAAACACGATCTGCTCCAGAACGACTGAGTCCCTCGCGATTAGGTTCGAACGACGCCGATGCTCACCCCGCTCAACTGATTCGAGACACGTCGATTGGTCGCAGTAGCGTCGCAGCATGAGCGACACGCCATGGTCCGGAGACGTCGTCGGCCTTGTGGAGGCCTTCCGAGCGGGTGAGCGAAGCCCTAGCGAGGAACTGGAAGCCACACTCGGCGCCGTCAAGGCGAGCGACCTCAATGCGGTCTGCCACGTCGATGCCGAGGCGGCCCGGGTGGCTGCGGCCGCCGCCGACGTCTCACTCCCGTACGGAGGTGTCCCCCTTGCGGTGAAGGAACTCCTGGCGGTCAGCGGCTGGCCAGCGTCGCTTGGATCGCTTCCCCTCACCGACGAGGTGTTCGACGCCGATGGCATCTCCGTCGAGCGACTGAAGACCGCCGGCGCAATCGCCGCCGTGCAGACGACATCCAGCGAATTCGGTGCCACCAATCAGACCACCACCAAGATCCACGGAGCGACCCGTAACCCCTGGAACCTTGAGCGCACCCCCGGCGGCAGCTCGGGCGGTTCGGCTGCGGGTGTTGCCGGCGGCCTCTTCGCGCTCGCCACCGCGAGCGATGGTGGTGGATCGATCCGGATCCCCGCCGGCTTCTGCGGCCTGATCGGCCTCAAGTCGACCTTCGGCCGTATTCCCCGTGGACCTGGGTCGATCCTGGGCAACGCCACGGCGGTCGAGGGCACCGTCAGCCGCAGCACCCGTGACGCCGCCCGCTACCTCGACGTCACCAACGGCTTCGACCCTCGGGACCCTCGAGGTCTACCTCGAGTCGAGGGCTACGAGGCCGGGCTCGGCAGCCGCGCCGACGAGATCCGTTCGCTGCGGGTCGCCGTCGTTCCCGACCTCAGCTGCGCCATCGTCGGGCCGGAGACCGAAGAGCTCATCGTCGCTGCGGCCGAGGAGCTCATCGGTCTCTGCGGTCTGGAGCGCGTCGAGATCGACCTCCGACTTCCGAAGATCATGGGCGTGTGGGGTGCAACCGGCGGCGTCGGGATCCGCATCTCGCTCGGCGATCGTTGGCCCGGGTGCGCGCCGGAACTCGGCGGGGTCGAACGAGCCGGTCAGCGCGCCGCCGACACCGGTTTCACGATCGATGCGATGGCGCGTGCCGAAAGCCGCCGAGCCGAGTTCAACAACGCCATGGCGGCGATGTTCGACCAGGTCGACATCATGCTCGCTGCCACCAACCCCTCCACCGCATTCGGTGCCGAGGGTCACCTTCCCGGCACCTTCGAGGGTCGTGAATCCAACCCCGGCAACAACGGCGCTCTCACCGCCCCGTCAAACATCTACGGGAACCCGGCCATCGCGTTGCCGGCTGGCCTCGCCAGCGACGGGTTGCCCATCAGCCTGCAGGTTCTTGCCCCGCACTTTCGTGAGGATCTGCTGCTCGATCTGTCGCTGCAATGGGAGCGCGAGCGCCCGGTCGCACTCGCCCCGTAACGCAAGTGGAATTAGCACTACCGGCGTAGTACTAACCCCGCCGGGCGGCGTAGGCTTTGTCCATGACCGCTCCCCTGTTCGAGATTGAAGGTCTTTGCGCCGTGACCACCGGCGGCGGTGTCGACATCCTCAACGGCATCGATCTGACCGTCGCCGAAGGCGAGGTCCACGCCCTCATGGGCCCCAACGGTTCAGGCAAGTCCACCTTGGCCAATGTCCTACTCGGCAGCCCCGAGTACGCGGTCACCGGCGGGTCGATCAAGTTCCGCGGAGAGGATATCACCGAGTGGGATCCCGACATTCGCGGCAAGGCCGGCGTATTCCTGGCATTCCAGTACCCGCAGGAGATCCCCGGCGTCTCGGTGATCAACTTCCTCCGTCAGGCCCTCTCGGCCCGCAAGGGAATCGATCTCTCCGTGCTGGAGTTACGGCTCGCGATCATGGAATGGATGGAACGCCTCGAGATGGATCCATCGTTTGGCGAGCGCTATCTCAACGAGGGTTTCTCCGGCGGCGAGAAGAAGCGCAACGAGATCCTGCAGATGGCGATCCTCGAACCCGAGATGGCGATCCTCGACGAGACCGACTCGGGACTCGACATCGACGCCCTCCGAGTCGTCGCCCGCGGTGTCCAAGAGGTGCGTGAGGATCGGCCCGAGATGGGCGCACTCGTCATCACCCATTATCAGCGACTCCTCGACGAACTGCAGCCCGACAAGGTCCACATCATCGTCGACGGCACGATCCTCGAGTCCGGCGGCATGGAACTCGCCGAAGAACTCGAACGCGACGGTTACCTCCGGTTCGGTGTCTGAGCGATGAGCATTCCTGCCGACATCAAGCGGGACTTCCCCGTACTTCAGCAGCAGGTACACGACAAGCCGCTGATCTATCTCGACTCGGGCAACACCTCACAGAAGCCCCAAGCCGTCATCGACGCGATGAACGACTATTACGAGACTACCAACGCGAACGTGCATCGAGGTTCCTACGACCTCGCCGTGCGCGCCACCGAAGCACTCGAGGGGGCCCGAGCCAAGGTCGCCCGCTTCATCAACGCTCCAGCCATCAACGAGATCGTCTTCACCAAGAACGCCACGGAGGCGTTCAACCTCATCGCCCGATCGTGGGGTGCGGCAAACCTCGGTCCCAGCGACGCCGTCGTAATCTCCGAGATGGAGCACCACGCCAACATCGTCCCGTGGCACATGCTCTCAGCCGAGAAAGGCTTCGAGCTGCGTTGGATCCCCGTCACACCCAACGGCCACCTCGATCTCAGCGACCTCGACACCCTGCTAAAGGGCGCCAAGCTGGTGTCGGTCACGGCGATGTCGAACGTGCTCGGCACGCTCAACGACATCCCTCGGCTCGCCGAAGCTGCACATGGTGCCGGTGCGCTGCTCGCCGTCGACGGCAGCCAGTACGTGCCCCACGTCCCCACCGACGTGCAGGCGATGGACGCCGACTTCCTCATCTTCACTGGCCACAAAATGCTCGGCCCGACGGGCATCGGTGTCTTGTGGGCCCGCACCGAATTTCTTGAGGCGATGCCGCCCTTCCTCGGCGGTGGAGAGATGATCCTCAACGTCACCAAGGAAGGCTTCACCACCACGGAGATTCCGTGGAAGTTCGAAGCCGGCACCCCGATGGTGGCGGAAGCGGTCGGTCTCGGTGCGGCAATCGAATATCTCGACCACCTAGGCATGGACAACGTCCGGGCCCACGAGATCGAACTCACCGACTACGCCTTGCGCACCCTCAACGGGCGCTATGGCGACAAGATCGTGATCCACGGACCACAGGTCGCCAGCGAGCGCGGCGGCGTGTTGTCGTTCGTCTACGGCGAACCCGACATGCGGGTCCATCCCCACGACATCGCCCAGGTCCTTGATCAGGCGGGCATTTGCGTGCGAGCGGGCCACCACTGCGCCAAGCCCCTGCTGCAAACCATGAACGTGCCCGCCACCAGTCGGGCATCTGTTTACGTCTATAACGACGAATCTGACATCGATGCCCTCGCCGAGGCCCTCGAGGCCAGCAGCGACATCTTCGCTTTCTAGACTGACGGCTCTCTCCCAGGACAAACACTGATGCCCGGCCTCGACGACCTCTACCGAGAAGTGATCCTCGACCACTACCGCTCCCCCCGGAACCAGGGCGAGCTCGAGACTCCACCCGCCGTGCGGACCGAAGGGTTCAACCCACTCTGCGGCGACGAGGTGATCGTCTTCGTCGACGTCGACGACACCAACGTCATCATCGACATTGCCATCGGTGGTCAGGGATGCTCGATCAGTCAGGCGTCGGCGTCGATGATGTCGGCCGCCATCAAGGGCACATCCGTCGACGAAGCCCGCCAGTTCATCGGCGCCTTCAAGGGCCTAATGAGCATTCACGAAGGAGATCTCGGCGGCGACGGATCCGAAGCCGAGATGGGTATTGATGCCGATGCTGCCGACGCCGGCGATATCAAGCTCGGCGACCTCGAGGCGCTCAAAGGCGTCGTGAAGTTCCCAGTTCGCATCAAGTGCGCCACCTTGAGCTGGAACACGCTTGCCCAGGCCCTCGACGAGGCGGCCAGCGACACCTGACCCTCGGCTGCGACGTTCGGCGGCCATGTCACCAACACCGGGGCTGGCTGGTACGACGACCCCGAACACCCGTGGCAGTACCACTACTGAGGCGGCAACGAGTGGACAGCGCACCGCTCACCGAAGCAGACCCCGCCAGCCCCTGCGATCGCCGAGATTACCGGTACGGCCGGACCCGCGTCGGCGGCACCGTAAGCACGATCGCCACCGACGAGAGCAGACCCGCCGACGTCGGTCAGTTCTCGCCTGCTGCCTGACGAATCATCACCGCAACCTCCGGGCCAACGAGGGCCTGGAGTTCATCGGCGAGAAACTCCGCCGTTGGTTCCGTGCCGACTTGGGCGTTGCCGCCCTCGGTACAGCACCACGCCATCGCTGTGCCCGCCGCACCCCGGTCGTCGCGGCCCCATCGCCGAAGGGTAGCGGTGCCGTCACCCTGGCGACGAGTGATGAGCGGCAACTGCCAACAGACGTTCGGCTTGACATCGATCGGACGGTCACCATCGCGCAACGCCTGCAGATGCAAGGCACAGCCGGCACCACCGTCGAAGCCCGGACGGTTCAAGAACACGCACGCGCCGTCGACCGTGTTTGTCCGCTTGCGCTGTTCGTCTTCGAAGATGCTGTGCTCATCGGCCCAGCTGCGGAGCTGCCACAGGTCGTTATCGAGCATGGCGGCGAGTGCCGAGACAAGCATCGCCTCGTCCTCGTCGAACAGTTCGGTACCGACCGAGCAACAGCCGTGGCCGAGTTCCTCCGCTGGCTCGTCGAGAATCCCCTGACAACCGGCGCCCCAGATGCACGCCCATCGGGAACTGAGAAACCCCATGTCGACTGACCAACGGGTTCCGTCGACCGGATCGACAAAGGATTCGAAACGCTCGGCGACCACGCGGCAAGGTTAGAGCAGCCGGGACCTCACGATGAACGATGTTGCGAACGGCTGCGGCTCCCACCGGCGATTCAATCGAGCCCGTCGACCTTTTCGATGAAGGCCCGATCGTTGGTCGAGATCCCGCCGGCGTCGTGGTCTGTGATGGCGATCTCGACCGTGCCGTAGCTATTGCGCCACTCGGGATGGTGGAACAGGTTCTCGGCGATCAACGCCACGCTCGACATGAATCCGAAGGCGGCAACGAACGACCCAAACTCGTAGGTGCGACGAAGTCGGTCGCCGTCGCGGGCCCACGCCAAGTGAGCGGCGAGCAACTCGTCGATCTCGGCTTCCGTGAGCAGGGTGCCGGGCATCACGCGAGCGGGTCGGCAAAGGGGTCGTCGGGCAGACCGGCCGATGTGGCGGCAGGTGCGGTGACCCAGCGCTCATAACCGGTCTCCTCGAGTTCCGTCGCCAACTCGGGCCCACCGGACTCCTGGATCCTACCGTCGGCGAAAACGTGCACGACGTCGGGCTTCAGCTGTTCGAAGAGCCGGCTGTAATGTGTGATCGCAAGGACGCCAAGGCCATGTTCCTGCGTCTCCTCCTCGACCCGTTGACTCACCATACGGAGCGCGTCGACGTCGAGTCCGGAGTCGAGCTCGTCGAGAATCGCAAAGGTCGGGCGTAACACACCCAGCTGCAGGGTCTCGTTGCGCTTTTTCTCGCCGCCGGACAGATCGACGTTGAGGGGGCGCTCGAGGAACTGAGAACCGAAGCCGATGCGCTCGGCTTCGATCCGCATCCGCTCGCCGATCTCGGCAGGATCCTCCGAGGTTCGGACCGATGCCGACAGCAGGTCGCGGAGCGCGACGCCTGGCACCTCGGTCGGGTACTGCATGGCGAGGAACAGTCCGGCTTCAGCCCGCTGCCAGGTCGGCTTGTCCAGCAACTCGACCTCGTCGATGCGAACAGAACCGCCGAGCACCTCATAGCCAGGACGGCCGGCGATCACGTGCGACAGGGTGGACTTGCCCGAACCATTCGGGCCCATGACGGCATGCACCTCACCAGCAGGGACCTCGAGGTCGACGCCCTTCAAGATCTCGGATCCGTCGACGGCGGCCCGCAGGCCCTCGATGATCAGCGTGCTCATGCGTCCTCCTCGAGGGGGGCGAGGGTCAACACGACGTCGTCGTCGATCACGGCGACCTCGAAGGTAGGAACGGGGCGGATGGCGGGCAGCGTGAGTGCCTCACCGGTGCGCAGATCGAAGGAGGCACCGTGCTTCGGGCACTCGACCGCACAGTCGTCGGCTTCAACGACGCCATTCGCGAGGGACACATCGGCATGGCTGCACGTGTCGCTGATGGCGTAGACGTCGTCGACGATGCGGACGAGCAGGATCTCGAGTCCCTCGACCTCGACCTTTCGCCCGGTGCCGGATTCCATCGAGTCGAGCGCGAATAAGGTGTGGGTGGTCATACGGCTTCAAGCTCCGACTCCGCAGCGGCCGAATCGAGTTCACGCTGACGAGCCAACTTCTCGGCGATCGCCGACTTGAGCGCCGGCACGGCGGCTTGGACCGGGACACCAGCCAGCACCTCGCCGAGGAAGCCAGCGACGATGAGGCGCTCGGCCTCAGCCGTGGGAACACCGCGAGACTCAAGATAGAAGCGCTGGTCCTCGTCGACAGGACTGACCGTCGAGGCGTGACTGCACTTCACGTCGTTGTTCTCGATTTCGAGATTGGGCACTGACTCGGCCCACGCATCGTCGCTGAGTTTGAGGTTACGGTTGGTCTGGAAGGCGTTGGTGCCGCGGGCGTCGGGGCGCACCCGGATGAGTCCGGTGTAGACGCTTCGGCTCTCACCGGCAACGACGCCCTTGTAGAGCAGGTTGGACGTGGTGTCGGGCGCAACATGGTCCTGGTAGGTGCGGAAGTCGAGCGTCTGCTCGCTCTCTCCGAAGTAGACCGCAGCAAGGTCGCCATGCGCGCCACGCCCCACGAGACGGGTATCGGCTCGGGTGCGGGCGTAGGCCCCACCGAATGCAGCGGTAGCAGCGGAGATCGTGGCGTCGCGTGCGGCACGGGCGAGAACGCTGCCGAACTGCCAGGTCTTTGCGCCCTGCTCCTGCACCTTCAGGTAGCCAAGTCGGCCCGCAGCTTCAACGTCGAGTTCGACGACCGGGCACACAAGGATGTCGTCGTCGGCCTCGCTCGTGTGGAGATCCATCACGTCGGCTTGCGCGTTCTCGGCCACGCGGACAACAAGGCGGGGGAAGGCGGCGCCACCGGTGCCTGCTGCGTGGTGCGTTACGACGATCGGTCGATCAACGACGACACCGCGGGGAATGTCGATCAGCAACGGCCGGTCCATGAAGGCGTCGTTCAGCAGGGTGAAGTAGTCGCTAGCGTCGTCGGCGACCGAACCGAGACGGGCCTCACCGTTCTCGTCCTCGGCCAACGGACCGATGTGGACACCTCGATCGACGAGCGCCTCATCGACCTCGACGAACATCACGCGGCCATTCACACACCGGATCAGCGCAGCGGGCTCGACGTCGAGACGCGGCATCGGCGCGTCGCCAAACTCGTGTGCCGGCGCATAACGCTCGAGGTCGAACTGGCCGATCAGGCTGTAGCGCCACTCCTCAGCAGAGTCGTCAGGGCGCTCGGTCGCCGCAAACGCCTCTGCAGCGGCCGTGCGACGGGCGACGATCCAGTCGGGCCCACCGAGGGACCGGGCGGCGGCGGTGGAAAAGGCAGTGGACATCGGCATTTATCCTACCGCTGTAGTGTTAACTCCAGACGACTCCGGGACCCCCGAAACGTAGGGCTAGCCAGGGTCAGCGACGGCCGTCGCGATATCGCTTGCGAAGGCGCTCCCCCATGCCCTTGCCCTTCGGCTTATGCGATCTGCTCCCCGGCCGCGGCGAGGACTTGGGCGCCCCATCGCCCTTAGCACGACGCAAGCCACGCAGCCCCTTCTTCTTGCGGTTGGCCCGCTCTTCCTCGAGGTCGGCGAGCGTGCCGGGTACGGCATCGTTGATAATGTCCTCGGCAGCGTCGAGCAGGGCGGCAATCGAGTCGTCCTCCCCCAGGCTCTCGGGCTCCGCCGGGGTCTCCGGCGTGACCAGTCTGCCGTAGCTCCAATTCACATCGGCGAGGCGCCTGGTGTACTTGGCGCAATCATCAGGGCACCGCCACGGGGCTTCGGGCGCCAAGTCGAGATCGCACTTCCGGACAGTGTCCCCGTTGGGGTAGCTCCGGGATTCGAAGTACTTGCAGTCCTGGCGCATCGGCATGGGTCCATTGTGGCGGCTCCTCCGCCACTGTGGGCATCAGAGCCCGGCGAACTCGGCGAGCTGCGGGGTGAGCGTGAAGCCATCATTGTCGTGGCCACTGCGGATAAGACCCCTAGTGTCGTCGAGCGGGATCCACTCGATCGCTGCTGCTTCGTCGAGTTCGGTCGGCTCACCGACATGGTGGGCCTCCGTCGCCCGCTCGACATGGAAGGTCAGATCGACGGAGCCGTTCGCAGGGTGCCACGAAGGAAATGGTGTGGCGGGTCCGGGCTGCCAGCCGTTCTCCTCGAGTCAATCACGCGCGGCAGCCTGCGCGACGGTTTCACTTGGGTCGATCCGGCCCGCCGGAAGCTCCCAGCACCAGGTGTCAGTGACAAACCGGTCGCACCAGATTATCAGGACGCGGCGATCCACAACGACGAGCGTTGCCGCAGCCGCTGCGGGAATGCGGGCCACATGGTGGTCGAACCGCTTTCCCTACGGCGTCTCGACGCCGACGAGGCGCAGCGACTTCCACTCGGAGCCATAGATGGACCGCTCGCCGTGAACGGTCCATTCGCCAGTAATGGTCGTGGCCGGACCCAGGAGGCAACTCCCCCGCCGGCCGCTAGCCGACGGAGCCCTCCATCTGAAGCTCGATCAGGCGCGACCATTCTACCGCGTACTCCATCGGGAGGGTGCGGGTGACCGGCTCGATGAAACCGTTCACGATCATGCCCATCGCCTGCTCCTCGGTGAGGCCGCGAGACTGCAAATAGAAGAGCTGCTCGTCGGCGACCCGAGAGACGGTGGCTTCGTGACCGATGACGGCGTCACCGGAACCGACCTCCATGTAAGGGTAGGTATCGGAGATCGACTCGTCGTCGAGGATGAGCGCATCACACTGGACGTGAGACTTGCAGCCGTAAGCGTCGTCTTCGACCCGCACGAGGCCGCGATAGCTGGTGCGGCCACCGTCCTTGGAGATCGACTTGGACACGATCTTGGAGGTGGTCTCCGGGGCGGCGTGGATCATCTTCGCTCCGGTGTCCTGGTGCTGGTTGGGGCCTGCGTAGGCAACCGACAGAACCTCACCCGAGGCCTTCGGGCCAGCAAGTACAACTGCCGGATACTTCATCGTGAGTTTCGAGCCGATGTTGCCGTCGATCCACTCCATATGGCCCTCTGCTTCGACGTAGGCCCGCTTGGTGACCAGGTTGAAGACATTGTCGGACCAGTTCTGGATGGTGGTGTAGGTGACGCGCGCTGACGGCTTCACGACGATTTCCACAACAGCGGAGTGCAGCGAATCAGAGGTGTAGGTCGGGGCCGAGCAGCCCTCGATGTAGTGCACCTTCGAGCCCTCGTCGGCGATGATCAGGGTGCGCTCGAACTGGCCCATGTTTTCCGCGTTGATGCGGAAGTAGGCCTGCAGCGGCATCTCAACTTCGACGCCCGGCGGGACATAGATGAACGAACCACCGGACCAGGCGGCGGAGTTGAGGGCGGAGAACTTGTTGTCGTTCGGCGGGATGATCTTGCCGAAGTAGTCCTTCACCAGCTGCGGGTACTCCTTGAGCGCCGTGTCCATATCGCAGAACAGCACGCCCTGGGCCTCGAGGTCCTCGCGGTTGCGGTGGTAGACGACCTCGGACTCGTACTGAGCGGTGACGCCGGCGAGATACTTACGCTCCGCCTCGGGGATTCCCAGCTTCTCGTAGGTGTTTTTGATCGACTCCGGCACCTCGTCCCAGTCGTCGCTGAGCGAGTCGGTGGGCTTGATGTAATAGAAGATGTTGTCAAAATCGATGTCCGACATGTCGCCGCCCCAGTTGGGCATCGGTCGACGTCCGAAGCGCTGGTGGCTCTTGAGCCGGAAGTCGAGCATCCAGTCGGGCTCGCCCTTCAGCCACGACATCTCTCGCAGGATGTCTTCGTTCAGGCCTTTCTTTGGCTTGAAGACATAGTCCTCTTCGTCGGCCCAGCCGAGCTGGTACTTGCCGAGGTCAATGCCGATGTCGGTGGACGCCATGGACGTGCCTTTCAACGAAGTGTGCGAGGGGGGCCGAGTGATGCTTCGGCAATTAACACTACGCCGATAGTAACAACTCGGACCGACTTCTCGATAGTCGAAGCAGGCAAATTCAGCGGATCGAACGCCTCAGTCGACGCGCCGCATCTCGGTGCGGAATTGCTCGCCTCGAGCGACGTACGCATCGACGTTCAGCCGGGCGTGGAACTCGTCGAGCACTCCCTCACGAATCTTGGCGGGAACGCCGAGTGCCATCGAGCAGCGCGGCACCTCCACCCCACCCGGGACCATCGCAGCACCGCCGACGAGCGCGTGCTCGTGGATGACGGCGTTGTGCAACACGATCGAACCGGAGCCGACGAGTGCCCAGTCGTGCACGATGCATCCCTCAAGGTGGGCGAGGTGGCCAACCGTGACATTGCTGCCGATCTTCGTTGGCGTGAACGCCGTGGTGTGAATGACGGCACCGTCCTGGATCGAGGTGTTCTCTCCGATGACGATCGGGCCATCGTCGCCGCGGATCACGGCCTGAGGCCACACCGACGAACCGGCACCGAGGACAACATTGCCGATGACGGTCGCGTCCGGGTGTACAAACGCCGTCTCGTGGATCTCAGGGATGAGGTCGCCGAGCGCGTAGACAGCCATCACATCGCCTCGTACGTTCCGTAGCCGCCCTGGAAGAACAGCAGTGGGCCATGCTCGCCGGTGACCGCCAACTCCTTCACGAGGCCGACAACGATGTCGTGATCGCCGCCGTCGTGGATGGCGTGGATCTCGCAGTCGATATAGCCGACCACGCCGGGCAGCACCGGCGAACCGGTGACGGCGGCGGTCCAGTCGATGCTGGCGAAGCGATCATCGGAGGGCATCGCGAACACACCGCAGGTGTCCTTCTGGTCCTCGCCGAGGATGTTGGCGCAGAAGGCGCCCGTCTCCTTGATGGCCTGCCACGTACCCGACGACGAGCCCGGGCAGAACACCACGAGCGGCGGCTCGAGCGAGACGCTGGCGAACGAACCGATCGCCATGCCCGCCGGCCCCTCGTCGGTCGCACCGGTCACGACCATCACGCCGGTCGGGAAGTGTCCGAGCACCTTGCGGAAGTCGGCGGGATCGATCGTCATTGCACACCTCGCTGCAGGCCACCCGGCCCTCGTCTTGACCCGGCGTACGGTAGCGCCCACAACGGGTCGCACTGTGCCGCTCGCCGTTGGGCCAGCCTCGGCATTGGCCATGACCGGCCCTCCGGAGCAGCGGGGGGATCAGCGCTGAGCGGCGAGGGTGAGCCTCAGGCCTTCAGCCGCTGCGATCACCTCGAAGGGGTCGTCAGCAGCGAGTTCGGCCATGCGCTGAGCGATCTCGTCGACCATGTCGTCATCGTGCGCAGGATCGTGGTGGAACAGCACGAGCATCTTCACGCCAGCTTGCCGGGCAACCTCAACCGCATATTCAGGAGTCGAGTGGCCCCACTCGGCCTTCGCTGCGAACTCGTCGGCGGTGAACTGCGCATCGTGGATGAGCACGTCGACACCGCGGCACAACTCCAGGACCGAAGGTGCCACATGGGTCGGGTCGCCGATCGGCTCCTGGTGGTCGGGGATGTACGCGATGCACACGCCATTGCGGGTCACCCGGAATCCTGCGGTGGTGCCGGTGTGCGGGACCGGTCGCGCCATCACGTCGGTGTCGCCGAGTCGGAACTCGCAGTCGAGTGCGTCGTCGAACGTGATCGTGGCCGGCAGGTGAGCGGTCTCGACCGGGAAGAACGGCGGCACCATGAACCGACTGAACGACGCACCGAAGGTCTCTCCGT
Organism: Acidimicrobiaceae bacterium; assembly: GCA_002729125.1. Classification (GTDB taxonomy): domain Bacteria; phylum Actinomycetota; class Acidimicrobiia; order Acidimicrobiales; family Aldehydirespiratoraceae; genus UBA11606. The sequence continues at coordinate 14,200 of PBTQ01000043.1, forward strand.
TCTCGCCCGGGCCATAGACGTTGAAACGGGTGTCGGGGAACCTCAGCGGCGCGAAAAAGGGCAGCCCTTGAACATGGTCCCAGTGCAGGTGGGTGACCAGGACGTCGACCTCGCACGCCTCGTCGGCGAGCGACGCGCCAAACATGCGAAGCCCGGTGCCACAGTCGAGGACGATTGGGTCGGCACCCTCAGACTCGATCGAAACGCATGATGTGTTGCCGCCATAACGCCGCAACGTCGGGCAACAGCACGGAGTCGAACCCCGGACACCGTGGAATGCGATGTTGATCGCCTGCGCTGCGTCCCCCATAGGCCCAAACGGTAGTGAGCACGCACCTGGAGGTGAAGGGTGTGTGACGCATATCTCACGGGCCGATGCGGTGTGCGACGATGCAGACCATGGCCGAGTCCAACACTGCCAAACCGCCGCTGCCCAACGGCCTCGTTGCGATCGTCAAGGAGGACTGCCCGACCTGTGTGCTTGTTGCACCCGTGCTGGCCGATCTCGCTGACCGTGCGTCGATGACCACGATCACCCAAGACAACGCTGCGTTCCCGCAGGTGGCGGACTGGGTCGTGCACGACCACGATCTCGCCTATTCGTGGTTCCACGACATCGACACCGTGCCGACCCTGCTGCGCGTTGTCGACGGCGAGCCGACCGAACGGCTCGAAGGCTGGAAGCGTGACGACTGGGAGGCCTTCACGGGGATCGACGGCCTCGGTGTCGATCTGCCCGACTGGCGGCCCGGTTGCGGCTCACTGAGCGTCGATCCCAATCGCACCGACGAAATCGCCGTGCGTTTCTCCGGCTCGACGATGAGCAGTCGGCGGGTCGAGATCGCTGCGCTCGAAGACGAGTGGGAGGCCCTCTACGATCGGGACTGGTCCGATGGCCTGCCCGTCGTTCCCCCCACCGAAGCCCGCGTACTTCGAATGCTTGAGGGCACCACCCGCGCCCCCGACGAGGTCGTGGCCGTCGTGCCACCGGATCTTGCCGACGTGACCGTCGAGAAGATCGCAATCAATGCCGTGATGGCCGGCTGCAAGCCCGACAACTTGCCGGTCGTGCTCGCCGCTGTCGAGGCGATCTGCACCGATGACTTCAACATGCACGGCGTGCTCGCCACGACGATGGATGTCGGTCCCATCATCATCGTCAACGGGCCGATCACCAGCGAGATCGACATGAACTCCGGCGGCAACGTGCTCGGCCAGGGCAACCGAGCCAACGCCACGATCGGCCGGGCCGTGCAGCTCGTCGTGCGAAACGTCGGCGGCGGCAAGCCCGGGGGTGTCGACCGCTCGGCGCACGGCAGCCCTCACAAGATCGGCCTTGCGTTCGCCGAGGACGAAGCCGGCTCGCCATGGACCTCGCTTGCCGAAAGCCGAGGCTTCGACGCCGACCGATCGACCGTCACCGTCTGGTGCGGTGGCGGCCCGCAGGTCTTCGTCGATCAGCTCTCCCGCACCCCGGAGTCCCTCACGAAGCACTTCGCCAACTATCTCAAGACCAACCTCGCCCCGAAAATGGCGATGATGGAGACCCTGCTCGTGATCGGCCCCGAACACATGTCCAGGTACCGCGACGCCGGCTGGGATCGGGCCCGGTTCCTCGCCGAACTGGACTCCCATCTCCAGCTAGACACCGATGACCTGATCCGAGGCGCCGGCGGCATCGACGAAGGCCTCCCCGAAGCGTTCGCAGGCAACACGATCGGCAAGTTCTGGCCGGGCGGCATCCACGTGGTGCACGCCGGCGGGGCGACCGGCCTGTTCTCGATGGCCTTCAGTGGCTGGGTTCCGCCGCCGAAAGGTAGTGTCTGCACGACGAAGGAGATCATTCGATGACCACCGTCCTCGACCCGACCAGCGAGTCCCACCCGGAGCAGCGCGGACTCGTGCCACGGCCCAAATCGCTTGACGGTCTCACCATCGGCCTCCTCGACATTTCAAAGCCGCGTGGCGACGTCTTCCTCAATCGAATCGAGGAGAAGCTCACCGGTCTCGGTGCTTCGGTCACCCGCTACATCAAGCCGACCTTCGCCAAACCCGCACCGGTCGATCTTCGTCACGAGATCGCCGCATCGTGCGATGCTGTGATCGAAGCGCTCGCTGATTGAGGCAGCTGCACGACGTGCAGTGTGCACGACATCAGCGACCTTGAACGACGCGGTATTCCTGGGGTCTTCGTGGCTTCGGCGGGCTTCATCGACGCCGCCGAAACCCAGGCCATTGCGCTCGGGCACCCCACTGCCCGGGTCTTTACGCCTCACCCGATCCAGGACCGCACCGACGACGAGATGTGCGAGATCGCGGACGCCACGGTCGAAGCTCTGATCGCGAAGCTCACCGGCTCGCAGGGCTGACACTCACGGCAGCCGGAGAGTCTCGCCATCCTCGATGGCAAGTCCGTCGCGCACGAGCCCTGCGACAATCCGTTCGACGCGACCCCAGTCGGTCTCCGCGATGCGCCCGGCAACGGCGGATCGCGCGACGGGGCCGGCTCGCAAGGCGTCGACGAGTCGGCCGCGGAGTTGACGATCACTCCCCTGGAACCGGGCTTGCGGTGTCGATACCGCAGCGGAACCCACAGCCGGGTCGTCGCCCTCGCCCCGCCACCTGCACCATGTGTGCACGGGACACGCACCACACGATGGCGAACGCTTCGTGCACACCAGGGCGCCCAACTCCATGAGCGACTGGTTCCACTGCCACGGCTGATCGTCCGGTGCGATCGAATCAGCGCGTTGCTGAACCCGGTTCAGTGTGAGCCGGACACCGTCCCAGCGAGCCAGGACCCGGCCGATGTTGGTGTCGACGACCGCCGCCGGAAGCTCGTGGGCGAAGGCCCGCACCGCCCTGGCGGTGTAGGGGCCCACGCCGGGTAAGACGAGGAGATCCTCGAGGCGTTCCGGCACCCGGCCACCGTGTGACTCGACCATCGCCGTTGCGGCGCGATGAAGGTTGAGCGAACGCCGGTTGTAGCCGAGACCGGCCCACTCATCAACGACGTCGCCGGCCGGTGCGGCGGCGCACGCCTCCGGGGACGGAAAGCGTTCAAGGAACCGCGGTAACCGATCGATCACCCGGGCGACCTGCGTCTGCTGGAGCATCGTCTCCGACACCAGGATCGACCACGGATCTCTCGTGCGACGCCACGGCAGGTCCCGAAGCGACGCAACACCCCAGGCGAGCACTGCCTCGCGTCGCGCATCGTCGTTCGGTTCGATCGACATCGCCGCCGACCGTAGGCGGGCTGCACCAGCCGACACCAACGACAGCGCCATGGCTCAACACGACGCCACCCATCGACAGGCCCTAACGTCAGCGGCCATGAACGCGCCGACGCTTTCCGCCGCCACCGCCGCCGTCTCCGCCATGGAAGACGTTGTCGATGCCGCTCTCACCCGGCTCGCAACAGTCGACATCGACGAGCATCAGGTCGTCGCCTACGACATCGCACACGGCGCCGCGGCCGTGGCCTCGGCTCGCAACCTGCTGGGGTACGGCGCTCACGGCGAGGCCGAGGAGCGTCTCACGGTCGCCTTCGTCGCCGACGTCGCCCACGACCTGGCCACCCGCCTCCTCGGCAGGGAGGCCAACTGGGGTGTCGATCGCAGCGCGCTCGATGCCATTCACGATTTCATGACGGCCGGCCGAGCGCCGGAGTTGCTCGCCTCCCTTGTCGACGGGGCGCCATCACACCTCGACGAGGACATGCAGCTCGCCTCCGACACCTTCCGCCGGTTCGCCGACGAGCAGATCGCCCCGCGAGCCGAGCACGTGCACCGCACCAACGCCGACGTGCCCGAGGAGATCATCGAGGGACTCGCCGAGCTCGGGATCTTCGGTCTCTCCACTCCGGTCGAGTACGGCGGCTTCGCCGAGGGGGGGATCAACGACTACCTCGGCATGGTCGTCGCCACCGAGGAACTCTCCCGCGGCTCACTCGGCATCGGCGGTTCACTGATCACACGCCCCGAGATCCTCACTCGTGCCCTAATCGCAGGTGGCACCGAGGACCAAAAGCAGCACTGGTTGCCGCGGCTTGCCTCGGGAGAGGTCATGGCCGCCGTCGCGGTCACCGAGCCGGACTACGGATCCGACGTCGCCGGCATTCGAGTGGCCGCCACCTCGACCGATGACGGGTGGGTCATCAACGGCGTGAAGACATGGTGCACCTTCGCCGGCCGGGCCGACGTGTTGATGGTGCTCGCCCGCTCGGAGCCGGGCACCACCGACCACAAAGGCCTGTCGGTCTTCATCGTCGAGAAGCCGAGGGGCGATGGCCACGGCTTCGAGCACGTCCAGGACGGCGGCGGCAAGATGACCGGCCGAGCGATCGACACGCTCGGCTACCGCGGCATGCACAGCTACGAAGTCGCCTTCGAGGACTGGTTCGTGCCCGCCAAGAACCTCATCGGCGAGGAGGCCGGTCGGGGCCGGGGCTTCTACTACCAGATGCAGGGCTTCGAGAACGGCCGACTCCAGACCGCTGCCCGCGCCGTGGGGGTCATGCAGGCCGCCTACGAGGAGGCCAGGGCCTACGCGGAGTCGCGGGTGGTGTTCGAGCAGCCCATCTCGGAGTATCAGCTCACCCAGGCGAAGCTGGGCCGGATGGCCGTGATCACCCAGGGCGCCCGTCAACTCAGCCTTCATGTCGCGGAACTCATGGCGAAGGGCGACGGCATGCTCGAGGCCTCGATGACCAAGGCCTACGTCTGCCGGGCCGCCGAGTGGGTCACACGCGAGGCGATGCAGATCCACGGCGGGATGGGCTACGCCGAGGAGTACGCCGTGAGCCGCTACTTCGTCGACGCCCGGGTGCTCTCGATCTTCGAGGGCGCCGACGAGACGCTGGCCCTCAAGGTGATCATCCGTCACCTGCTGGCGCAACGGACGCAATGACCGACGGCTCACCCGGCGCAAGCCCCAGACCGATCGTGAGTCCGTCGGCCTCGCCGAGGCGGCTGCTGACGACACCAAACGTTCGATCGAACGTGATCCCCATCTGATCGATGGTCGACTTCGGGAGGTCGATGCGGGCGGGATCGGCCACCCGGATGATGTAGCCGCCGCCTCGGTCGACCCAGGTCGGGATGTAGTGCACACCGACGGCCTCGATCTCGCCGTCGTCGTTCTCCAAGAGCTCAACGGTGGCGATCATGCCGTCCTGGCTGGCAGCAACGCAGCAGTTCGCCGACTGATTCGACAGGAAGTTCCCGAGCCCAAACACCACCCATTCACCATCGACCTTGTCGACGGGCTGCACAACATGGGCGTGATGGCCGATGATCACATCGACGTACTCGCTGGGCAGGGTCGCCTCGAGCCACTCGTTCTGCGAGGAGATCGGCTCGTGGCGATATTCCGCACCCCAGTGCATCGACACGATCACGAACTCCGCGCCCGACTCCTTCGCGATCCGGGCCTCTTGCAGGATCGCATCCGGCTCGATCAGGTCGACGAGGTACTGCCGGTCCGACGGCATCACGAAGCCGTTGAGCGAGTAGGTGGCCGAGATGTGGGCGATCGTGATGCCGTTCACGTCGTAGAGAACCGGCGCTAGATCCTCCTCGACGCTGGCCGCCTGACCGGCGTAGGGCAGGCCGATCTCCTGCAGCACGGTGATCGTGTCGAGCGCACCCTGCGCACCACGGTCGTAGCTGTGGTTCGAGGCGAGCGAACAACCGTCGTATCCGACGTCAAGTGCAGCCTGGGCGAATGCCCTCGGCGCGCTGAACAACGGGTAGCCGCTCAGGTTGGTGTCGTCGATGGAGATCGGGGTCTCGAGATGACAGATTGCGAGATCGGCACCCTCGATGATCGGCCGGACCTCTTCGTAGAGCGGCGCGAAATCCCACCCCTCGTCGACGAACGCAGTACCGGCCCGTTGGACCGAGCCGTGCGGCAAGAGGTCGCCAGTGAAGGCGAGCCGGGCGGTTCGAGGAGGAGGCAGGGTCGTGGTCGTCGTGGTGGTCGTCGTGGTGGTCGTGGTGGTGCTCGTCGTGGTGGTTGACGACGTCGAAGGAGCGATGTCGGTGGCGGCCTCGACATCGCCGGCGGGCTCGGGATCGGACCGGGTGGCGATGAAGATCGCCATGCCCGCGACGAAGAGAAGGGCAGCACTGAGCACGCCGGCAATTCGCGGCATCATCGGAACAGCTCCGGAGCAACGGGACAGTCGATACGGAATCTCGCCTCGGCAAGCGGCACGGGTCCGCCCGGCCCGATGACCCGATCGACGAGATTGAGCGACACAGCCTCGTGATGGTCCTCCCAGGGCTCATCGGAGACGACCATCGCACGCAACGGTTCCCACATCGCCGCCGGCAGGCAACGACCCACCCCGGCAACCAGCCAGACCTCGATACCGAGCTGTGCCGCCACCGCAGCGGCGGTGAGTGAACCGACCGAACAGATCGCCGAGTCGGGGCCGAGGGCGTCGGTTTCGAGCAGCACGAGATCGGCATCGCTGACGGCGGAGCCGAGTCCGGCGAGCGGCACGTCGACCGCACGCCGATCGTTGAGATCGAGGCGATGAACGAGCCCGTAGCCATCGCCGGTGGTGTCGACGACGAAAACCTCGACATCACCGCGTGCGTTGAGCGCCTGACTTGCCAACTCCGGCGAACCGAGCACGACGATGCCGGTGTCGGCAGGCAGCGCGTGTTCGAGTTCACGAACGGTCTTGTCCCGTTGGATCATCTCTGCCGCGTCCCACGCCTCGTTTCCTGGATCAGCACCGGTGAGCATCCGGGCGGCGAGCCACACGAGCGGACCCGACGAGGGCCGGTGTTCGATCAATTGGCGGCACGCGAGCACCAACTCGGCGGGATCGTGACTGACTGCCCCGAGCGCCATCGCCGCCTCGTGGACGAGCGAACTCGTACCGACGTCGCCGGTCCTCGCCATGTACCGCAAACGCTCGATCGGATGCACCGCTACGGATCGTAGTCACGGTCGACCCGGTGCGAGTGACCAGGGATCGGGCGCGCTAGCGTTTCCGCTCGTGGCAGCAGATCTGGACCTCGAGTTGACCCCGGTCGAAGGCGAAGCACGCACCCTCAGCAGCTTCATGACGACCTTCCCGCTGGTCCCCGTCGTGCTCGATCCCTACACCAACGAGAGCTCGTGGATCCTCGACACGGCCCGTCGCGTGCTGACGCACTTCAAGGGTGCCGGTTGCCGCCCGTGCTGGATCATCACCTGCCCCGCCGGCGACGCAAAGACCTACCTCGGCCCCTACGCCGATGAGTTTCTCACCTTCGCCGACCCCGACCGCACCATGGCGAAGAACCTCGGTGTCGTCGAGGCCCCCGCACTTCTCCTCGTCCGTCAGGACGGCGAGGTCATCGCCAGGGCTGAGGGCTGGAACGCCGACGAATGGCGTGCGGTCACCGAATCGATCGCCGAGTTCACCCACTGGAGCCGTCCGCCCATGCCAGCCGACGGAGATCCGGGCACCTTCTCCGGCACCCCGATCTCCGCCTGACTCACGCGCTGCGCTGCCCGGGCAGCGTCACGACTGCTCAGGGTTTGACGCTCGCCAGCTTCGCCAGGTGGAGCGAAGCAGCAGGGGCACTAAGACGACACAGATCAGGCCGTGGACGGCCGTGATCGCCCACGCTGCGGTGCTTTCCGCCACGAGCGCCCGCTGAAGCACGGTCACGACGAGCACACTCGGAAACGCCACCGACGCGAGCACGAGGTTGCGCTTCTTCCATCCACTCGGGTCGAACGCATGGGCGAGACGATCGACGGTCTGCGCTGGGTCGCGACTCATGGGCACGGACGCTACTGCGAACCAGAGTGGTCGAGGGTGGTGTCGAATCAGACGATATCCGGCGTGAGCCGTGCACAGGGAGTCCCAACTCACGTGGTGGATCGCACCGACGGATACGGTGGCCCTATGAGCGAGTTCGCCTACTCCGACCTGTTGCCAACCAGCCCCGACACCACCGAGTACCGCCTGATCACGACCGATGGGGTCTCGACCTTCGAGGCTGAGGGCCAGACCTTCGTGAAGGTCGAGCCGTCCGCAATTCGGGAACTCACTCGAGCTGCGATGTACGACATCGCCCACTATCTGCGCACCGAGCACCTCGAGCAGCTGGCATTGATCCTCGACGATCCGGAAGCCTCGCCGAACGACACGTTTGTGGCCACGGAGCTCCTCCGCAACGCGAATATTGCCGCCGCCGGTGTGCTCCCGATGTGCCAGGACACCGGCACGGCGATCGTGATGGGCAAGAAGGGTGATCGGGTGGTGACCTTCGCCGACGATGCCGAGGCGATCAGCCGGGGCGTGTTCGACACCTACACCGAGACGAACCTGCGCTACTCGCAACTCGCCCCACTGTCGATGTTCGAGGAGAAAAACACCAGCAACAACCTGCCAGCCCAGATCGAGCTCTACACGAAGCCGGGCGAGAGCTACGAGTTTCTCTTCATGGCCAAGGGCGGCGGATCGGCCAACAAGTCGTTCCTGTTCCAGAAGACCAAGGCGTTGCTCAACGAGAGCTCGATGGTCGACTTCCTCGACGAGTCGCTGCGAGCGATCGGCACCTCGGCCTGCCCGCCGTACCATCTCGCCCTCGTCGTCGGCGGCACGTCGGCTGAGTACGCCCTGAAGACCGCTAAGTACGCCTCGGCGCACTATCTCGACAACCTGCCGACCTCGGGTGACGCAGCGACCGGCCACGGCTACCGCGACCTCGAATGGGAGCAGAAGATCCTCGAGCAGACCCGAGCATTCGGCATCGGCGCCCAGTTCGGTGGCAAGTACTTCTGCCACGACATTCGGGTGATCCGGCTCCCTCGCCACGGTGCTTCCAACCCGGTAGCACTTGCCGTGAGCTGTTCGGCCGACCGGCAGGCGAGGGCCAAGATCACCGCCGAAGGTGTGTTCCTCGAGCAGCTCGAGACCGACCCGGCCCGGTTCCTGCCCGACGAGGTCGAGGACCAGCTCAGCGACGAAGTCATCCACATCGATCTCAACCAGCCGATGGGTGCCATTCGCAACCAGCTGAGCCAGTACCCGGTCAAAACCCGCCTCTCGCTCACCGGCACGCTCGTGGTCGGGCGCGATATCGCCCACGCCCGCATCAAGGACACGCTCGATGCCGGTGAGCCGATGCCGCAGTACCTGCGAGACCATGCGATCTACTACGCCGGGCCGGCGAAGACACCGGAGGGGTACGCCTCTGGTTCGTTCGGGCCCACCACCGCCGGCCGCATGGACTCCTATGTCGAGCAATTCCAGGCTGCTGGAGGGTCGTTCGTGATGCTCGCCAAGGGCAACCGGTCCTCGCAGGTCACCGACGCCTGCGCGACCCATGGTGGCTTCTACCTCGGTTCGATCGGTGGCCCGGCCGCGCGGCTCGCCAAGGACTCCATCCGCAGCGTAGAAGTGCTCGAGTTCCCCGAACTCGGCATGGAGGCGGTCTGGAAGATTGAGGTCGAGAATTTCCCGGCGTTCATCGTGGTGGACGACAAGGGCAACGACTTCTACGCCGAAGTCACCACACCGGTGAAGCTTCGGTAATCCCACCTGAGCGAGTCGGGAGGTACCGACTCGACCTCTCACCGGGCAGGCGCCAACAGGGCCGGTGCCATCTTCGGCGCATGGAAGCGACCTATGCCGCCGGACGCCGCATCCTCGACTAAGGCGCCCACACCATGGAGCCGCCCGGCTGGCTCGAGTCGTTCGCGTTGTCCCAAGTTTGCGACCGGCTGCCGGTCATGGATTTCGGCGATCCGGCGTTCGTCGCCAAAATCGAGCACTCGGTTGCTGCCGTCGAGCACCACCGAACCGACACGGCCGAACTCGCGATGGCGACGGCAGAATTCATGTGGATGCCGCGCAAGGGGTGGGCGCACTCGGTGACCACAACCCCGACGAGCGCCAAGCCGTTATCGACCTGTTCGGGTTCGAACGCCAGCTGATCTTTCCGACCGGATCGTTCCCGCAGGCGATGGCGGCGCCCGTCGACACTTCTGCTTTGCGCCGTTCGCGGGAGAGAATATCGGCTGGGCGATCACGTCGTCGGACCCCGATCTATACACGTTCGCGAGCGACTTACCCCCACCACGAGGGCAGCGACAACCTCATCGGCCGGTTTGAGCGCAGCATGGATGATGTCGACGCCGACGCACGGGCACACTTCTTCGCCGGCAACTTCGAACGGCTGCTCAGCGGCGCGCCAGTGAGCTGACGCGGCGCATCAGCGGGCGTCGACCAGCAGGCTCTTGAGCGCCCGCCCAACCCGGCCCCGATGATCGAACAAGGTGGCGTCGGCCTGGCCATAGCCGTTGCCTTCACCGCGCACGGCCGCCGTGAAGCCAAGCCATTCCCCTTCCGGGGGCCGATGCAAAGAGATGACCAGATCGGCATTGATCGAGATCATCCGCTCGTAATCGAGCACGCTGCCACCGCTCGGGATCATGTCGGCGACGGCAGCGATGAGCACGCGTGGATCGTTCGACTCGCCCTCGACGAACGGCTTCTCCATCTTCATCCAACCGGTCACCCAACCGTCGTCGTCCTCACATCGGCGAAAGTCGAAACTGGCGGCGAAATCGAGCGGCCCGGCAAAGGTCCACGTGATCACCGGATGGGTGTCCGGGTCGCTTTGGATGTGGTCTTCGGGAAGCGCCGGGTTGGGCACTGACAGGCCCTCGGCGATCCGGACCCGCATCGCCGTGGCTCGGCCGACGATCTGGTCGTCGACCACATAGCGAGCCTCGATCGCCTGGATGCGCTTTCCGTCGCGCACGACCTCGGTGTCGACTCGAGTCGGCCCCATCGGCACCCGTCGACTCATGTCGATCGACAAACGGGTGGTGGTCATCGGGACAGCGGATGGAACCCGCTCGATTGCTCGGGCAAAAACTCCGGCGATCGCGCCACCGTGCTGCACTCCCGGGAACCACGGGCCGATCGCAGACGGCTGCGGGATGAGGAGATCGCCCTGCGGGACGAAGACAGCGTCACTCACCCGCCGGAGGCTACCGGTGGCTTGGACGCAGGGGGATGCGGTCGGCTGCAACGGGGTGTGCCATCGTCTGCGCATGAAGGTGCGCATTGGTTACGCCCTCGGAGCCGTCCCAAGTCTCTACCCACGGGCTCGGCGAGAACTCGCCGGACTCGGTCCCGTCGTCGACAACCTCGACCGTCTCGGCTTCGACAGTCTGTGGTTCCCCGAGCGCATCAACTCGATGCAGCTCGATCCGATCGTGGCGATGGCCTACGTCGCCGGCCGCAGCCAGCAACTGAAATTTGGCCCTGCCGTCTCGGTGGTACCGGGCCGCAACCCGATCCTGATGGCCAAGATGCTGGCAAGCCTCGATGTCGTCAGCGGCGGCCGCTGCCTTCCGGCGTTCGGGCTCGGCATCGCCAACACCGCCGAACACCAGGCGTTCCAAGTCGACCGCAAGGACCGGGCCCCGTGGCTGAACGAGGCCTTGCCCCTCATGCGTCGGCTCTGGGAGGAAGACGTCGTCGACCACGAAGGCGAACGCTTCTCGGTGGTCGGTGCTCGCGTGCTCCCCAAGCCGATGCAGCAACCGCTCGAGGTCTGGCTCGGCGGGCAGGCACCTTCCGAACTTCGCCGCACCGGCCGTCTCGCCGACGGCTGGCTCGCCAGCTTCACCACACCGAGACACGTCGCGGAAGGCATTACGGCGATCGAGGCGGCCGCCGCCGAGGCAGGCCGCACGTTCGACCGCGACCACTACGGGGTGTTGATCCCCTACATCCCACCCGGGCTCGACTTACCGGCGGAAGCACTCGAGCGGGTGTCGGTGCGTCGCCCGGACGCAGCACCCGACGAGGTTGTCGCAACATCGCATGAGGCACTCCACGACATGATCGATGCCTATGTCGAGGTCGGCGCCAGCAAATTCGTCTGCTTTCCCTTCGGCGAACCCGGCGACTGGCACGCCGAACTCGAGCACTTGGCGCCGATTCTCGACAAGCAGACCTGACCGGGCCGGACACCTACCTTCACGTGGGCGAGCCGTTTGCGAGTCGCTTCACGATCGAGGATCACTCCGCTGCCCTGTGCTAGGCGGTGAGCAGTTCCAGCACCGCAGGATCTTCCTCGAGGACGCCGTCGGCACCACCCGGACCACCCAACCACTCGAGCGCCGACCGGTACACCGAGCGGGTGTCGACCGCAGGCGGCACGCCGCCATCGTCGGGCGCACCGAGGTCGTAGCCACCGTGCACGATGCCTCCGGCGACCGTCGGGCCGAAGACGAACTGCAGGCCGCCCTTGCCGTGGTCACTGCCCGCCGAACCGTTTTCCACGATCTGTCGTCCGAACTCGCTTGTGGTGATGACCATCACCCGGTCGAGATCACCCGAGGCCTCGAGTGCGGCGAAGAACGACGCAAGTCCGATGGCAAGGTCGTGGAGCAACGCCTGATGGTTCTCGACTTGGTCAGCGTGGGTGTCGAAGCCTCTGACCCCGACGGTGAGGACGCGGGTGCCGATTCCCATCGCGACGATATTCGCGGCAGTCGACAAAAGGTCGACCGCCGTCCGGGCGGCTCCCGGGGTGGGATTCTCGTAGGCCGAGAGATTGTCGCTGTCGGCGGCTGCGGCAAGCAGGGCGACGGCCTCGAGCGTGCCCGGAATCGCCTGCTGCGCAGCTGCCAGTGTCGGTTCGGCGTTCAGGGCAGACGCCGTCGCAAGGAACGCCTCCACAAGGCCACCTTCATCCAGGCCGGGACCCGTCACGAGGGTGAAGGCGGCCGGGTCGCGAATGGCGGTGGCCGTCGTCTGCACGCCGACAAGTGCCGGACTTCCGCCACCGAGCGCGATGGCTCGCAGCGGATCGTCGACACCGTTGCGTTCAGCGTCGAGGCTGAGATCAAGCCAACGCCCAAGCCAACCGGTCTGTGACGGCGCACCGCCGACACCGGACCACCAGGCATCCTTGGCCGTGAAGTGCGAACGCGACTGTTGCGGCATCGCCACCCCCGCGACGGCGCTCATCATGCCCGCCTCCCAAAACGGGGTCAGGCCGGCGAGGGCCGGATGCAGCCCGTACTCCACTCCGGCGAGGGTGACGAGTTGGCCATCCGACAACCCGATTTTGGGCCGGGCGTCGTGGTAGCGGCCAACGGCGGGCACAAGCGTGTTGAGTGCATCATTGCCGCCGTCCATCTCCAACACGACCAGGACCCGGTCGGAGACGGGCAGGCGAGCCGACGACGAGGCAACCGCCTCGGCCATGGCGGTCGTGGTCGTCGTGACCGGGGCACGGGTGGTGGTCGGCGAAGGACGAACCGTCGGCGCAGCGGCCTCCAGGCTGTCGCGCAGGAGTGCAGCCCATGCACCGCCTCCAACGGCGGCGCCGCCAAGAAAGGCTCGGCGAGAGATCGGCATCATCGACTCCTAGGCGATCAGCAGGTCAGGCGAGGCAAGCGCGAGTGCAAGCGCCCCCTCACCGGGTCGGGCGAACACGGACAGCTTGAGGTCCTCAAGGGCATTGATCGTGGCGTCCGAGAAGCCGGCCGGACGCATGAACAGGTCGGCCAACCCGGACCAGTCGCCGGCCCGGGCCGCCGCAAGTACGGGAGCGTCGTCGGGCGTCGCTCGAGCAACATCGATGGCCGCCGAAAAGCGGGCCGCAGTGGCCGACGACGCCAACCAGGTCGCCGCACCGGGATAACCCCCAACGTTTGGCGGGTTGCCGGGCAACTGCCCCATACTGCGAAGCGTGTCGACCAACTCGTCGGTCGACACGCTGGCACCGGTTGCCTTGATCACCTGGAGCAGCCACGGCAGCGGCGCGAGAACCGTCGGGGTCGCAGCCCCACCGACACCGGCGACGAGTGTCGCCCGGGCGAGTGTGGAGATATCTAGATCGGCGTTGGCAAACGTTGCCGCCAACGCAAGGACCGTTGAGTCGTCGATGTCGCCAAGGAGGTACCGACCGAGCTTCGACGCGAGGAAGACCGGGCATGCCGGGCTGCTCAACGCTGCGGTGATCGTTGTGTCGACGTCGTGCACGCCGTCGACACCGAGCAGTGTCTGCGGTGTGTCGTCATGACGGGCAGGCACAAAGCGCACCTTCCAACCGTCACGACGACGGACGACCCAACCGGTGAGGGCAGACGCCACAGCCTTTACGTCAGCTTCGGTGAAGTTCCCGACACCAACCGTGTAGAGCTCCAGCAGTTCCCGGCCGTAGTTCTCGTTCGGTGCTGTTCCTTTACTGGTCGCACCATCAAGAAAGACGAGCATTGCGGCATCAGTGGTGACCTGACGGATCAGCGCCTGGACATCGCCCCGGCCGAGCGACCAGCAGAGGTCGAGGTGAGCGAGCATCGCCGGCAGATGTCGTACGACCTGCATCGACACGGCGAAGTGGTCGTGCCAGAACCACGCGAGCTGATGGTCGAGCGGTCGCTCCGTGCTGATCAGGCGTCCCATCCAGCGCTCAAACGCCTCCATGTCCTGTTGCCGTCTCGCCTTCCGGTCCGACCGGTCGTACACGAAGTTCCAGTCGGCCCACGCCGAAACCTCTTCTGTGAGACCGGCCGATGACGGGTCAACGAAGCGGTCAATCGTCGCGACCACACCGAGCGATTCGAGCTTGTCGAGTTCGCCGGGCGCAAGACCCCACGAAGCACGGCGGGCCAGGAAGGCGACCTGTTCTCGAGTCGAGTTGAACTGCATCACACACCGACCATCGGCCGAAGATGTGAGGAATGTATGACGAAGCGTTCAGCAGTCGGTCAGGGCTCAGAGCCGATCGAGTGCCTGACCGAGATCGTCGAGAATGTCCTGCGTCGACTCGATCCCGACGCTGAGTCGGACCAGATCGGCCGGCACCTCGAGCTCGGACCCGGCGGCAGACGCATGAGTCATCAGACCGGGATGCTCGATCAGGGACTCGACCGCGCCGAGCGACTCGGCGAGCGAAAACACCTGCGTCGTGGTGGTGAACCGCATTGCGGCATTGGCGCCGCCGGCAACTCGGAAAGACACCATGCCACCAAAGTCCTTCATCTGCCGGGCGGCAGCGTCGTGCCCGGGATGGTCGGACAGGCCCGGGTAGAGCACATGGGTGACTTTGTCGTGGCCCTGCAGGAGGTCGACGACGGCACGGGCGTTCTCGCAGTGGCGGTCCATCCGTACTGCGAGCGTCTTGAGGCCCCGCAACGTGAGGTAGTTGTCGAAGGGAGATCCCACGGCACCGATGGCGTTCTGCAGGTAGGCCAGCCGACCGGACAGCTCAGAGTCGTTGGTGGCGAGGAAACCGCCGACCACGTCGGAGTGACCGCCGCAGTACTTGGTGGTCGAGTGCACGACGACGTCGGCGCCGTGGCTCAGCGGCTGCTGGAGATACGGGGTGGCGAACGTGTTGTCGACGACGAGACGGGCGTCGCCTTCGTGCACGATCTCGGCGATCGCAGCGATATCGACGACCGTCAACAGCGGGTTGGTCGGCGTCTCGGCCCACACGACCTTTGTCTCGGGCCGCATGGCGGCCCGCAGTGCCTCCGGGTCGGTGAGATCCGTGGCGGTCCACGCAAAGCCCATCGGGGCGAGCACGGCCGAGATCAGCCGGAAAGTGCCGCCATAGGCATCGTTGCCGAGAACGATGTGATCTCCCGGCGACAGCGTGCGCAGCAGCGTGTCCTCGGCCGACATGCCCGAGGCGAAGGCCAGGCCATGGGCGGCACCCTCCAGCGACGCAAGGCATTCCTGGAGCGCCTGGCGGGTCGGGTTGTTGGTTCGGGAGTACTCATAGCCCCGGTGCACCCCGGGCTCTTCTTGCACAAAGGTCGTGGCGAGCGAGATCGGTGTCACGACCGCACCGCAGGTGGGGTCGTGACGCTGACCGGCCCGGATCGCACGGGTCTCGAAGCCAAACGTCTCGGCATCGGCGAAAAGGTCATCGGCCATGGTTCAGGCTCCTTGGGCGTCGGAGAGGAAGTTGAGGACATCGGTCGAGGAGACGACCGCACGAGGGCGACCGCCGTCGAGCACGAGCGTCGCGGAGCACGACTCGAGCATCTCGACCGCAAGGGCGATGGGTTGGCCGGCACCGATGGTGGGCAGCGGTGCCGCCATGACGTCCTCGACGGTCTTGTCGAGCACAGCATCGGTCTCGAAGGCGAGTTCCATCAGGCGCAGTTCGGAAACCGAGCCGGCGATCTCGGCGGCAGCGAGCGGCATCTCACCCTTGCCGACCGGCAACTGCGACACGCCGTTGTCACGCATGATCGCAACCGCTTCGCTGACCTTCTGGTGGGGCTGCACGTAGAGCAGCTCGGGAACGTCGGTGTTTCGTCGATCGATGATGTCGGAGACGACCGGGCCGTCGGCTCGCAAAAAGCCGAAACCACCCATCCAGTCGTCGTTGAAGACCTTGGAGAGGTACTTGATGCCGTGGTCGCAGAGCAGCGTCACGATCGTCACGCCGCCCGCGCGGGGCGGCTGGCTCGCGAGCTTCTCGGCCA
>PBTQ01000044.1 GCA_002729125.1 Acidimicrobiaceae bacterium
TGGCCACGATCGTGCGGGCCATGTCGGCAGTCACGTCGCCCTTCGCCGTGCCGACCACGTCGAGGTACTGGCCGAAGTTGAGTTCGGTGCGCAGCCGGTCCCAGACCGATCGGGTCGCTTCATCGACACCGCCCATTTGACGGTCGGCCATCACCATGGCGATATCACCGACCAAGATCGCGGCTGCCTCGCCGAAGCGTCGGTCCTCGCCGTTCCAGCCGCCGTCTCGATGACGCTCGATGTAGCGGGCCCAGACGGTGGGCGTGCCACGACGGGTCGGTGACCCGTCCATCACATCGTCGTGGACCAGTGCGAAGGCCTGGAGGAGCTCGACCGCGCAGCAGCCGGCTAGGTCGCTATCGCCGGTCGGGTTACCGCCTCCCGTGACGAAACCCCAGTGGCAGTAGGCGGGACGGATCCGCTTGCCGCCCCCGCCGACGAACTCGGCGAGATCGGTGAGCGGGCGCTCGGTCATGGGATCGAGATCGCGCCATGTTGCGATCTCCGCCGCGAAGATCGCCTCGAGCGCCACTGTGGTGCGGTCGGCAACCTCGGTAAGTTGGCGAGGGGCGTTGCTCATTCGTCGCTGTCGTCGAAGAGCGTGTCGACTCCCTCGGTCGGCTCATCGAGCGAGGTGACTACCTTCTCGACCTGGATGCGAGCGTTCCCGATGCGGTCGCGGCAGACCTGGATCAGCGCCGAAGCACGCTCGACCTTTGCGGCGAGGACATCAACATCGAGATCGTCGTCTTCGAGGGCATCGAGAATTCCGTCGAGCTCCTGCATCGCCTCGGCGTAGCCGATCTGTTCCTCGTCACTCATCGGAAGCGATGGTACTGGTGATCGTGCCGTCGGCGACCTGAGTGGTCAGCTCGGCGCCGGCGCTAACATCGGCAACCGATCGCACAACAGCACCATCGGGGCCTCGGGTGATCGACCAGCCGCGAGCCAAGGCGATCGAGGGATCGAGTGCGTCCGTGCGCGCCGCCGCCGTATCGAGTGTGAGTTCGGCGGTACGAAGCCGGTGGCGGGTGGCGAGCCCGATGCGGACGACCGCCCGGTCGAGTAGGGTGAGCGCAGTCGTCTCCGGCCGGACCGCCGACCGACGAAGGCGAGCGGACGCGTCGGCCAGACGGGTGTCGGCTCGTTCGAGCGCTCGGCCGGTCGTCCGCACGACGTCGTGCTGGCGGTGCTCGAGTCGCTCGTCGGCGCTGTTCAGCGCCCGGCGGGTGTGGTGGGCGATGTCGGTCTCTCGGCTCGAAAGCCGAGCCAGCCAGTCATCGACGACCGCGACGATTGCCTGAGCAGCCGCCGTCGGCGTGGTGTGGGTCGTGTGCGCTACCTCGTCGGCCACCGAATGATCGATGTCGTGCCCGATCCCGGTGAAGACCGGGGTCGGTGCATGCACGATGGCGTTGGCCACGTCGGCGTGGTCGAAGGCTGCAAGATCAGTCTTCGAGCCACCGCCGCGAACGACAAGAACGACATCGACGCCTGCCTCGCCGGCGGCTCGGATCGCCGCCACAATCGACCGCTCTGCGCCTGCACCCTGCACGGCGGTGTCGACCTCGACCAATGTGAACGCTCGCTCGCTGCGCTCGAACACGGTGGTGATGTCGGCGTGAGCGGCCGACCCGATCGAGGTGACGACACCGACCCGCAAGGGCATGTCAGGAACGGCATGGCGAGCGTTGGCTCGCAGCATCCCCGACTCGGAGAGCCGGCGCATTAGCGCTTCCCGTTCGGCCGCCAGCACGCCGAGCGTGTAGGTCGGATCGATGGCCGACATGCGCAGCTGGATTCGCCCGTTCGGCGGGTAGAAGTCAACGGTTCCCTGAATGCGGACCTTCACGCCGTCGGTCATCCGGATGGGGTCTCCATGACGCTTGAGCAGCCGGTTGACCCGATCACGGGCATCTCGGAACAACACCACCGGCATGGTTGCGGCCGGTGCAGTGCCCGAGGTTTCGGCCGGCTCGATCAGTTCGAAGTAGACGTGACCGTTGCGGCTTCGGCTGATGCCTTGGATCTCGCCCTCGACCCAGACGCCGTAGGGCATTGCCTGCTCGAGCGCGGCTCGGACAACGACACCCAGTTCGGAGACGGTGAGGGTCTGTTCACTCACATCCAGCACCCTAGGGCGGTGCGGTGATGGGTACCTCAGGTGGCCCGGCGCGCACCCGACGCCTCGCGGTCAGCCGCCGATGTTGCCCGTGATCAGGTAACCGAGTTGCCGACCCTGGGCGACCAGGTCGCCGTTCGAATCCCACAGGCGGACTGATTCGATCAACTTGCCGTTGTGGACGTCGTCGGTCCACACCTGACAGGCGAGCCAGCCAGGAGCAGGGCGTCGCCGGACGTGCACGGTCAACTCGAGCGTCGGCACCCAGCCGATCGGCCCGAGTCGGGTGAACACGGTCGGCGGAAAGGCATCGGCGAAGAACGGCAGCGCCATGACATCGGGGTCCGCCTTGTCGCGGAAACGAGTCCAGCCCAACACCTCAGCCGTCTCGACCTCGCTGGGGTCACGCTGGATCTTCGGGTCGACGCGGATCTCGCATCGATTCATGAGATTGATCTGCACGCCCTGGTTCAACTCTCGACGGTCGATGCATTGGTCCGGATCGGCAAGATCCGGCATGGGGATCGTCCACTCGGCGTCGTGCTCAGTCGTGGTATTGAGATCACCGAAGCCGGCGACCATGTGGATTCGGGTCTTGCCCTGCTGACTGAGGCTCGCCGACACCGTGCTCATCGTGCGACCCGGCTTGATCACATTCGCAGAGATCTCTGCGGTTTCGTTGCCGATCCCCGGCCGCAGGAAGTGCGCGGTGACGGTGAACGGATCGGGGTGGCCGGCAACCTCACGAGCCGTGCGCAGCAGGGGAGTGAGGAGATAACCGCCGTTGGCGTTGGGTCCGATACTCCACTCATCGGAGATCTTGGCGGTCCACGTCCCCTCGCCGGTCGGCGCGATCTGGGTTTCGTCATCGAATTGGCCCATGACTCGAGAAATCCTCAATCAGGCGTCGGCGGCTTCGATGTCTTCGCGGCGGATGCCGAGCATGAAGAGTACGGCGTCGAGGTACGGCACGTTAACGCTGGTGTCGGCAGCAGCGGTGACGACCGGCTTGGCGTTGAACGCGACACCGAGCCCGGCGGCCTCGAGCATCGCGAGATCGTTGGCGCCGTCGCCGACCGCCACGGTCTGCTCGATCGGGACGCCGACCTCGTCGGCGATATCGCGCAACAGCTCGGCCTTGCGGTCGCGATCGACGATGTCGCCGATCACTTCACCGGTGAAGGAGCCGTCGACGACTTCGAGCTGATTGGCGTAGGCCGCGTCGAGGCCGAGGTCGTCTCGGAGTCGATCGGTGAAGACGGTGAAGCCCCCCGAAACGACGGCGACCACGTAGCCGAGGCGGCGAAGGGTTCGAAGGAAGGTCGCCGCTCCCGGGGTGTAGCGGAGCTTGGCCCACGCCCGGTCGACGGCCTCGACATCGAGTCCGGCGAGCAGGCGTACCCGCTCGCGCAGCGACTCTTCGAAATCGAGCTCACCGGCCATCGCAGCGTCGGTCATCGCCTTCACCCCGGCAAGACAGCCCGCCTCGGCGGCGAGAAGCTCGATCACTTCGTCCTGGATGAGGGTGGAGTCGACGTCGAGTACGACGAGGCGTTTGGCCCGCCGACCGAGCCCCTCGCGCTGAACGGCGACGTCGAGATCGGGCTCGGCGGCCGCTGCCGTGAGGAGCGCACGACGGAGCTTCTGCTCTTCGGAGGTCCGTACCAGGAGTTCATACGACATCACGGGGTAGCGAGAGAGCCGCACGATGCGGTCGATGTTGGCCCCGATGTCGGCGATGGCTCGGGTGACGGCGCCGAATTCGCCTGGTGTCACGTTCGGGCCGAGCACAGTGACGACGAGCCCAGGAGTGGAGGGGGTCGGGGTTGGCGGTACGACCTCCACGTCGACCTCGATGCGTTCTTCCCAACCCCAAAGCAGCACATTGCGAAGGAGATCACGGCCCGCCGGAACGTCGACGACGACCCCGAGCGAGATCTGTCCCCGGATCACGATTTGCTCGATGTCCTGCACGCTGGCATCGCAGGTGTCGAGCACGGCCATGAGCCCGGCGTTGATGCCGGGCCGGTCCGGACCACTGACTCGGATGAGCACGGTCTGCGGATCGCCCACTCCCGAACCGTAGAGCGGCGCGTTCATTAGCGAACGTCGATCTCGAGCGCGAACGGGGCGTTGCCTCGGATCGACCCCACGACGATCTCGTAGCTGCCAGCGTCGGTACTGGACACCACCGACTCGGTCTGCTCCGCGGCGAGCAACGCACCCGATGGTGACGAGATTGCGAAGACGGCGTTGTCCTCCACGGAGGACACGCGTGCGGTGAGGGTCTGCCCCTCGGCGACCCCAACGCGGAAGAGGTAGGTCTCACCCCGAACCAGAGCGCATTCGATCCGGGTTCCGAACGCTCCCGGAGCGAACCGGACCCGGTAGCGCCCTCCACCGAGGACCCCGCAATCCTCGACCTTGCGCTCGGCCGGCTCCAGCCATGTCCAGGTGTCGCGGATCATCCCGACGACCTCGGTCCACTGCGGATCTGCTCCGGCGTCTCCATCGGCTCCCTCGCAGAACGCCATGCACGAGCCGATGGACTCGATGAGGACCGCCTGCCCCGAGTACGGGTCGGGGTGAACAACACGAACGTTGCGTTGAGGCACAGACCCGTCAGCCGATTCCCAGTCGAAACCGCCCAGGCCGTCGGTCGACCAGTCCCAGATCCTGATCACGTCAGGATCGGACGACGCGACCAGCTCGTCGTAGAACATGTCGATGGTGCGGCCCATCGTCGGTTCCCACGACACGACAATGAAGGGATCCCCTGGCACGAAGTACTCGTCAACCAGCTGGATACGGCCGTCGGTATCGGTGCCGAGTCGGCGCAAGTTTTCGTCAAAGGCAAACGAGAAGCCGATCGTCTCGTTGACATAGATGTTGCGGGGGTCGTCGGCGCAGGGAGGGTTGCCGTCGATGCTGCAGACGTCCTCCCCGGCCGCGTAAAAGCACACCGGCGGGTCGGCGCACCCTACGTCCGTGGTCGTCGTGGTGCTTGTCGGTGCGGTCGTGGTGCTTGTCGGTGCGGTCGTGGTGGTGTCTGCCGTTGCCGTGTCGGTCGAGGCCGCCGCCGGGGGGGTCGTCGTGGCGGTGACTACCTGGGTTGAGTCGGAACCGGCGCAGGCCGAAGCGAACAATAGGGCTGCGGTGATAGCCAATGGAGCGACGCGCATGGGAGCTGAACCGATCAGATGTTTCGCAGGTTGGTGACCGTCACAACAGCTGCGTCGGCAGCCTCACGACCCTTCTTGACCAGATGGTCATAGAAGAACGCATGGTGAACATCGTGCTCGTGGAACTGCTGGGGGGTGAGCACGGCCGACATGATCGGGACATCGGTCTCGAGCATGACGTTCATCATCCCCTGCAGCACGGCGTGGGCCACGAAGCGGTGCTCGTAAATGCCGCCGTCCACCACGAGGGCCGCTGTGACGATCACGTCGTAGTTGCCGGTCTGGGCCAGCTTCTTGCAGTGCAGCGGGAACTCGAGCGCACCCGGCAGCTTGTGCACATCGATGGCATCCTCGCCGTGACCGAGCTCGGCCATGCGCTCGAAGAACCCAAGCTTGGTGCGGTCGACCAGATCGTCGTGCCAGGTCGCCATCACGAAGGCCACACGGATGTCACTCATAGAGGAATCCTATCGGCGCCTTACGAGGGGAGAGAGATCGAACCTGCGTGATGTGCGACACGCCGGGCTTCCTCGGCGCGTCGCCCGTCGGCGTGCGACCATGACCGCCATGGCGATCTCGATGTCCCCGGCCTGGCTCAACTCCTCCACGGAACAACCGGTCGACCCGGCCCGCCCGATCGTCGACCCACACCACCACCTCTGGCCGCCAGGACTGCCGCTCACTTACGGCGTTGACGAACTCGTCGCCGACACCGGCTCGGGCCACAACATCGTGAAGACCGTGTTCGTCGAGTGTGGCGCCGGCTACTCGCACCGCGACCCCGACCCGATGTCGCCGGTCGGCGAAACCCACTTCGTCGCCACAGCGGCCGCCGACCTGCTCGAGCGATATCCCGACCGGGCGCCGATCGCCGGCATCGTAGCCACCGCCGACCTGCGATCGGCATCGCTCGACGACGTGCTCGACGCCCACATCGACGCTGGTGCCAGTCTCTTTCGCGGCATCCGCCACGCCCTATCGGCGCCGATCGCACCCGAGGAGCTGACGATCGCCGGCCGCTCACCGGCGGGCCTCGCCGATGACCCCGCATTCCAGGCCGGTGTGCGCCGGCTCGGCAAACGCCATCTCACCTACGACTCGTGGCACTACCACCATCAGAACCGCGAGTTCCTCACCGTCGCCCGTGCTGCACCCGAGACCACCATGGTGCTCGACCACTTCGGCACACCCCTCGGCGTCGGTCGTTTCGCCGGAAAGCACGACGAGATCTTCCCGACCTGGTGCAAGGACATGCGCGAAATCGCCGCGCACGAGAACGTCGTCGCGAAACTCGGTGGCCTCGCCATGCCCGACAACGGCTTCGGATACGAGCGAATGGCCCAGCCGCCATCGAGCGACCGGATCCTCGCCGATCAGCGCCGCTGGTACGAGCACATGATCGAGTGCTTCGGCCCCGATCGGTGCATGTTCGAGAGCAACTTCCCGGTCGACAAGATGTCGGCGTCGTACACCGTGGTGTGGAACGTCTTCCAGAAGCTGGTCGCCGCCTTCAGCGATGACGAACAGACTGCGATGTTCAGTGGCACCGCACACCGTGTGTACTCGCTGTAGCGGTCACTGCCAGGCAAAAACGGGCTGATCGTACTCGTCGACCCGTTCGTCACGGCCCTCGTAGGCGACCGCCCGGAACTGGTACATTACCGCCCCGGTGGGGGCATGGATGAGGTCCTCGCCGACCGGTACCTGGATGACAGGCCGATCACTCTCAGGGATTTCGACGAAACGTGGCGAGTTCGGTCGCAGCAGCTCGGTGATCGCGATTCGATTGATCGACGCCACCTCATCGGGGTTGGCGGTCGGCTCGGCCTCGGCGCCAGCCCAGAAGACGAATGGTGTGATCAGGTAGCCCGACCGGGTCGGATAGTCGTCGAGTCGGCCGAGGAGGTCGAGGTCGCACAGCCCGACCTCCTCCTCGATCTCGCGCCGAGCAGCCTCCTCGGCCGTCTCGCCCTCGTCGACGCGGCCGCCAGGGAACGCCCACTGACCAGGGTGGGCGCTCATCCGCTGGGCGCGACGGGTCAGGATGAAGGCAGCGCCACCGGCCGTGCCGTCGACCGAGCCGCTGAGCCCATGGTTGGACGGAAGCCCGGGCACCATCTCGAGTCGGTTCTTGCGCTCGTGTTCCGGGAGTGACCTCCACGCCATGTCGACACCGTGGAGCTGAGCGTCGGAGTCGAGCACGATCACGCTCACCGCAGCGTGCCGCCGCCCGTCGAGAGGATGGTGACGCGGTTCGAACGAGGCCAGATTCGTTCGCAGGCGCTCCCGCAGCTCGTCGTCGTAGGCGATCATCGCCTAGTCGAGCGCAGCCAGACGAGCGTGCAGCTTTGTCGCCGCTTCGGTTGCCTTGGCCCGGATCTCATCGCCGTCGACGAGCGTGGGCTCGCCGTCCCAGACGACCTCCCCGTCGACTTCGACCTCGAGGGGTGAGGTGCCCGGCGTGAACGCAAGGTGCCAGGGATCGGCGGACTCGACCGCCCAGAACACACGGTCGTCGAGCGCCGTCGGCATGAGATCCCAACCGTTTTGGAGCCAGCCCCAGGCCCGATCGGGGGTCGCGGTGACGTCGTCGGCGCGCGCGGCGGCGTAGGCGAGCCGGAACTCCTCGAGCATGTCGGCGCCGATGCCGTCGGTGCCCAACGCAATCGGCAGATCAAACCGGGCCGGGCGGGCATAGCCGACCGAGTTATTCATGTTCGACCGTGGGTTGTGCACGAGGGTGCCGCGAAGACCGTGATCGTCGGGCAGGTGGACACCATGGACGATCAACCAATCGTCATCGCTGTGATCGACGAGCCGTTGCCAGGTGTCGGCATCGCCCTCCGCAACGTGCACATGCACTCCGACGTCGTGCTTCCTCGCCAGCTCCGCCGCTGCAGCAATCGTGTCGTCGGAGCACGTGAAGGCGGCGTGCAGGCCGACGTATCCCTCGCGTTCACCGTCGCCCAAGAAACGATCGTTCTCGGCCAGACCGGCAGCAGCACCCTCGGGACCGTGACGGTCGGTGACGCCGTAGGCGCATGAGATCCGAACGCCGACCTCCTGACAGGCGCCGGCGATCACCGAGAGGGAGCCCTCAATCGCATTTGGTGATTCGTGATGGTCTATGATTGCCGTCGTGCCCCGCTCGAGCGCCTCAAGCGCACCGAGCTTCGCCGACCATTCGATTGCCTCTAGGTCGAGCGCAAGGTCGAGTCGCCACCAGACGAGTTCGAGGATCTCCTGGAAGCCGCCAGGTGTTCGCGGCGGTGCCGGCATCCCGCGCGCGAGTGCGCTGTACAGGTGGTGATGCGCACACACCAGACCTGGTGTCGAGACCGTCATGAATGGATCATCGCACTTCGCAGGCGGATCTTGCTCGCACGACCACGCCTGGTGTCGACGCGTGGGTCGCTCAGGACCAAGCGCTCGCCCGCTCGCGGTTGCGCTCGGTGCGCATCGGCAGCTCGTGACGCCACTCGCCGTCGTGGGCGTGCAGCGCCGCCGCAACTGCGCCGGCGGTGGGAACAAGTCCGATCTCGCCGACGCCCTTGATGCCGTACGGCGAGTTGGGGTCGGGCGACTCGACGAGGACCACCTCGGTCGGCGGCATGTCCTTTGGGCGGATGATGTCGAGCGACCGCAGCGTCTCGTTGAGTGGCTTGCCGTGTTCATCGCAGGGGAAGCCCTCGGTGAGCGCGTACCCAAGTCCCATGTGCACGGCACCCTCAATCTGGCCTTCGCAGAGCAACGGGTTGACGGCGCGGCCGACGTCGTGGGCTGCGACGACCTTGGCGATCTCGCCGGTCTCAGGGTCGAGCTCAACGAGCTGGGCGGCGTAGCCAAAGGTCGAGTGGATGACCGGGTTCTCGAGGCCGTCGTTGATCGAGTTGGTCCAGTCGACGACATAGACACCCGCGTACTCGACGCCCTCCTCGCAGCCGCCGGCCATGGCGTTTTGGCAGGCATCAGCGACCGACCCGGCGCCCATGACCGTGCCGCGACTGCCGGTGGTCTGACCGGCGCCGAGCTCGCGGGTGGTGTCGACGACGACCTTGATGCGATCGGGTTCGACGCCGAGTTCCTCGACAGCGACTTGGCGGGCAACGGTGTGGATGCCCTGACCCATCTCGGTCCAACAGTGTCGAACCTCGATTGTGCCGTCGGGATCGAACCGCACGGTCGAACGGCTGACCTCGTTGGCTCCGTTTCCGAGACCGGAGTTCTTCAGGCCGAGCCCCATGCCGACGGGGTTCCCGGCAGCGACCGCCGTATCCCATGCCGGTCTCACGGCGTCGAGACAGGCTCGGGCGCCGAGACAGCCGTCGTCCATGATCTGGCCGGGACCCCACACAACGCCGGGCTCGACGACATTGCGGCTGCGGATCTCCCACCCCGAGATCCCGGCCATCTCGGCGAGCCGATCCATCATCCCCTCCATCGCGAACTGGGCCTGGTTGGCGCCGAAACCGCGAAACGCGCCGCACACCGAGTTGTTGGTGCGCACCGCGACGGCGTCGATGTCGATCGTCTCGGTGACGTACGGCCCGCTTGCGTGACCGGCGGCCCGCTCCAGCACCTTCATGCCCACCGAGGCGTACGGGCCGGAGTCGCCGATCATGCGGGCCTTGACGGCGAGGAGCTTGCCGTCGGCGTCGCAGCCAACCTCGTACTCCATGCGGATCGGGTGGCGTTTCGTGTGCACGAGGAACGACTCTTCGCGCGAGAAGGTGGTCTTCACCGGCCGACCGAGCAGCCAGGCGGCGAGGGCGGTCTGGCCCTGGTTCGACATGTCTTCTTTGCCGCCGAATGCCCCGCCGTTCGAGACGAGTTCGACGGTGACCTGGTCAGTGCTGACGTCGAGCATCCGGGCGATGTCGTTGCGGTCGTCCCACACGCCCTGACCACCGGAGTACACGTACAGCGATTCCGTCGACTCGTCGGCGCCAAGGGTCGGAACCGCAAGTGTCGATTCGGGTTCGAGGAACGCATGGTCGATGCGCTGAGTCTGGAATGTCTGCCGGGCCAGGTGGGCCGATCGGGCGAGCGCCTCATCGACGTCGCCGCGGACGTAGGTGGACCGGCTGAGTTCATTGCCCGGGAGGGTCCAGACGGCGTCTTCGCTGGAGGCCAGCGCCACCGCCGGATCGGTGAGTGGCTCATGAACGTCGTACGTCACTGCGACCGCCGACGTAGCGGCCCGAGCCTGGGCCCGGGTGTCGGCCACGACTAGCGCTACCACATCTCCGAGATAAGAGGTGCGGCCGCCGACCGGGATGAAGGCCGGCCAGTCCTTGTGGATTAGCCCACTGCGCAGCTCGCCGGGAACATCATCAGCGGTGAGCACAGCGACCACGCCAGGGATTGCGAGCGCAGCGTCCGGATCGATCGCCACGATGTCGGCGCGAGCGTGTTCGCTGAGGACAACCGCCCCGTGCAGACAGCCCTCGGGCTCCATGTCGTCGATGAAGCCCCTGTCCCCGAGCGAGAGCTCCTGGCCTTCGTATTTCGCACCGCGTCCGCCGACCCCACCTGCAGTGACGGCAACCGGGGTCTCGCCGGTGGCGAGCGACTCGACGGCGTCGAGGATCTTCACGTAGCCGGTGCAACGGCACAGATGAGCACCGAGATGGCGGGCGGCGTCGTCGCGCGTGGTCTCTTTGTCGCGCCCGAGCAACGCAACGGTGCGCATCACGATGCCAGGCGTGCAGAAGCCGCACTGCAGCGCACCATGGGCGGCGAACGTGTCGGCCATCCGCTGCCGCTTGGCCTCGTCGACACCCTCGAGCGTGGTGATCTCGGCGCCGGCTGCCTTTTCGAGCGAGGTCTGGCACGAGATGCGCGCCTTGCCGTCGATCAACACGGTGCAGCAACCGCACTGGCCCGACGGTGAACAGCCGTCCTTCGGTGAGGTGATCCGCAACTCGTCACGCAGGGCCGCAAGCAGATGATCGTGGTGATCGCCGACCGAGACGGTCTGGCCGTTGACGGTGAATTCAGCCATGGCTGACCTCCGATGAGGTTGGGGGCGTGGCGCCCTTCTGGCCGGTGATCGGGCCGTACGTGTCGGGACGCCGGTATCGCTCGAAGTCGAAGAGCGTCTCCCGGTACTTGGTGGTGAGGCTGAGATCGATCTCGGCGGTGATGACCTCGTCGGCTTCGGTGTGGCAGTCGACGATGATCTCGCCGCTCGGTGCGATGATGCAGCTCTCGGCGAGCGATGGCACGCCCTCTTCGACCCCACCCTTGCCGGTGCCGATGACGTAGCAGCCGTTCTGGTACGCCCCGGCTTGCATCACGAGCCGATTGTGGAAGCCCTGGAGCGGGTCCTGGCTCGGGTCGGGCGCGTAGTGCTTCGGCGTGTTGTAACCGATCAGGATCAGCTCGGCACCATTCAATGCGAGTACCCGATACGTCTCGGGCCAGCGGCGGTCGTTGCAGGTGGCCATCCCGACGACGCCGCCGAACGCGTTCCACGTGTCGAATGAATCGCCGGGTTCGAAGTAGCGGCGTTCGAGGTGCTGGAACTCTCGCCATGGCTCATGTTCACGGTGACCGGGCAGGTGGACCTTGTGGTACCGGCCGACGATCGAACCGTTGCGTTCAACGAGGATCTGGGTGTTGAAGCGTCGTCCATCGGGGGTGAGTTCGGCGTACCCGAGGCAGAACCCCACCTCAAGTTCGGCGGCACGTGCGAAGAGACGTTTGGTCTCGGGTCCGGGCATCTCGGTCTCGTAGAACGAGTCGAGATCGAGCTCGGGGTCGCCCTCGACGTACCAGCGGGGGAAGAAGGTGGTGAGCGCGAGTTCTGGGAAGGCGATCAGTTCGGCGCCCTCGCCGTGGGCCTGCTCGAGGAGACGGATCAGGCGGTTGACGACCGATTCGCGTTGTTCGTTGCGGTGGATTGGGCCGAGCTGCCCGGCTGAGACGACGAGGCGTCGCGTTGGTGGCGGCTCGTGGGCGCCACCTGCTGCAGCGTCGGGATCCATCGTGGGTGCGCTCATGTCGCGGCCAATTCGAGCATGACCTGGAGCAAGACGTTGGCGCCTGCCTGGAGGTCGGACGGGCTGGTGTACTCGGCTGGGTTGTGACTCAGCCCGTTCACCGATGGTACGAAGATCATTCCGGTCGGGCAGATACGGGCCAGCATTTGGGCGTCGTGGCCGGCGCCGGATGGCATGCGGCGCACGGTGTGGCCCTGGGTGACGGCCGCCTGCTCGACGCAGGCGACGACCGCTTCGTTGAACTCGACGGGATCGAAGCGGGCCAGGCTCTTCGTTGCGACAGTGCAGCCCTCCGCAGCCGCCGCCTCGAGCAGGAACTCGTGGGTTCGGCGTTCGGCATCGAGGAGCACATCGTTGTCGGTGTGTCGCAGATCGATCGTGAAGTCGGCAGTGGCGGGCACGACGTTGACCAGGTCGGGGTGCAGATGCATTCGGCCGACGGTTGCGACCTGCGGGGCCCCGAGTTCATCGGCCAGTTCGCGGACGAATGCCGCCGTCCGGAAGGCAACGACGGCGGGATCCTTGCGTAATGCCATCGGGGTGGTGCCGGCGTGGTTGGACTGGCCGGTCACGCTCACTTCGGTCCAGCTGATGCCCTGGACGCCGGTGACTGCTCCGATGGTCAGCTCCTCGGCCTCCAGCACCGGGCCCTGCTCGACATGGAGTTCGACGAAGGCGTGCGGCGCCGGGGCGGGGAGTGGGGCAGGCCCGAGATAGCCGATGCGATCGAGTTCGCCCCCGACGGTGGGGCCGTCGATGCCCTCGATCACGTGGGCCTCCTCGACGCTCATGCCGCCGACGTAGACGAGGCTGCCGAGCATGTCGGGAGGGAAGCGGGCACCCTCCTCGTCGGTGAAGAACGCAACAGCAAGGCCTCGCTGTGGGGTGATGCCAGCGGCCCGGAGCGTTTCGATCACCTCGAGCCCGGCCAGCACGCCCAGATTGCCGTCGTACCGACCACCGGTGCGCACGGTGTCGATGTGGGAGCCCGTCATGACGGGTTGACCGTCGTGCTTGCCATCCATGACGCCGACAACGTTGCCGATGCTGTCGACGGTGATGGCGAGGTCGAGATCACGCATCCACGACACAACCAAATCGCGACCGGCTTTGTCCTCGTCGGTCAGGGCGAGACGGGCGCACCCCTCGGTGCCCTTGATGGCGCCGATCTCGGCCAACGCCGCCAGCCGATCGCCGAGCCGGTCGATATCGATGCGTAGGTCGCTCGAGTGGGTTGCCATAACGCAGCGAAGTTAACAAACTGTCAAAGCCATGGCTACCAGCACAACCGACGACATCCGGGCTGAGTTCCTGGTCGAGCCGTTCGTCGAGGGCGCGCCTGGGCACCACGTTGCGATGGCGTTGGAGGCCTGCCGCTCCCATGGTCTCGAGCCGGAGATGGGGCCGTTTGCAACGGTGATCGTCGGTCCGACCGACACGGTCACGGCGGCGGTCGAGTCGATGAGCCAGGCTGCGCTCCAGCACGGGGCGACCGCCGTGCAGGTGCGTTTGGGGGAGAGCCCGGCCACCACCCGCTTCGGTGATCTCCACGATGTTCTCGCCCAGATGGTCGCTGCTGTCGAGGAGCAGCTCGGGGCGCCGCTGGCCGAACTCAGTCGTGAGCAGAAGCAGGCTGCCGTCCGGATCCTCGATCAGCGGGGCGCCTTCTTGCTCCGCAAGGCGGTCGAATCGGTCGGCGAGATGATGGGCGTCAGCCGCATCACGATCTACAACTACTTGAATGCCATCCACAACGACGATGACTGACCTGCCGATCCGCGCCGACCTCCTGATTCATGGAGCTGCCCTCGTGGCCACGGTCGACGACGACCGTCGTGAGCTCGCCGGTGGCTGGGTGGCGATCACCGACGGGTTGATCTCCGGTGTCGGGGGCTCGGCCGACCCGATGCCCGATGCCGAACGCATCATCGACGCCGACGGCTGTCTCGTCACCCCGGGCCTGGTCAACACCCACCACCACCTGTTCCAGAACCTCACCCGCTCCTACCCGCCGATGACGAGCGCCCCGCTCTTCGGGTGGCTGCAGTCGCTCTACCCGCTGTGGACCGCTGCGATCGACGAGGAGGCGGAATACCTTGCCGCCTGGGTCGGTCTCGCCGAACTAGCGCTCTCCGGTTGCACCACCTCCTCGGATCACCACTATCTCCATCCGGTTCGGGCGGGCGACCTGCTCGGCGCGGAGATCCAGGCCGCGGTTGATCTCGGCATGCGCTTCCACCCGACCTATGCGTCGATGTCGGTGGGGGAGAGCGACGGTGGACTCCCACCCGATGACGCCGTGCGCGACGAAGACGACATCCTCGCCGGGTCGCAACGGGCGGTGGAACGCCATCACGACCGCAGCCACGGCGCGATGGTCCGGGTTGCGCTCGCCCCCTGCTCGCCGTTCTCGGTGAGCGAAGACCTCATGATCCGCAGCGCCGAACTCGCCGAACGCCTCGACGTTCGCCTGCACACCCACCTCGCTGAGAACAGCGAGGACGACGAGTACGCAATTGCCACCTTCGGCATGCGGCCGGTCGACTACTACGAGCACTGTGGCTGGATGTCGGATCGCAGTTGGGGTGCCCACGTCGTCATGCCGAACCTGGACGAAGTCGCCCGGCTCGGCGCTGCTGGCGTCGGGATCGCCCACTGCCCGAGCTCGAACATGATTCTGTCGTCGGGCATCGCCCCGGTCGTCGATCTTCGCCACGCCGGCTGTCACGTTGGTCTCGGCTGTGACGGTTCCTCGTCGGCCGACTCCTCTTCGCTTTGGCAGGAGGCCCGCCTCGCCATGCTGCAGGGCAAGTTGAAGAGCGGCGCCGACGCGATGGACGCTCGCACCGCCCTGGAGATCTCTACGCGCGGCGGTGCCGGCTGCCTTGGCCGCATCGGCGAGATCGGAGAGCTGTCGGTCGGGGCGGTCGGCGACATCGCCGTCTGGAAACTCGACGGCCCGATCTTTGCGGGCGTGCTCGACGACCTCATCGAGGGCTGGCTGCGAACCGGCCCCCACTCGGTCTGGCATACGGTCGTCGCTGGTCGCCTCGTTGTCGAGTCGGGCCTGCTCGTCGCGCTGGACCTCGACGAAAAGCTGACGGCGCACGCAGCGGCTGCTCGTCGCTTCCAACCGACTGACTGAGTCACCGGGTCTCCTCTCCTTTCCCGCGCATGGTGCCGCGCTGCGAGATCGTGAAGCGCTCGGGTCATGCACGGGAGGACTACCGTCGGCGCATGCCCGTCAGGACCGAACGTCACGGTGGCGTGCTCGTCGTGCAGCTTGACCGCGACGAGAAGCGCAACGCCATCAACGGCGAAATGACCGAATCGATCAGTGCCGCGCTCGACGCCGGCGAGGATGATCCCGCCGTCCGAGCGATCGTGATCGCCGGAGGACCGACGGTCTTCTGCGCTGGCACCGACATCGCGGAAGGGTCCGGCACGCCGACCGACCGCGGCGGGGAGTATGGCATTATCCGACGTCGCTCGACCACGCCGATCATCGCCGCAGTCGAGGGTTCGGCCTTCGGAGGCGGCTTTGAGATCGCACTCGCCTGCCACCTGATTGTCGCGTCATCGACCGCCACCTTCGGACTGCCTGAGGTGCGGCGTGGTCTTGTCGCAACGAGTGCAGGCCTGTTCCGAGTGCCCCGGGCGATGCCCCTGAACGTGGCGAGGGAGATGTTGCTGACCGGGGATCCGGTTTCGGCGCGGCGCCTAGCCGACCTCGGTGTCGTCAACCGGGTCGTCGAGCCGGGTACGGCCGTCGCCGAGGCCGTCACACTCGCTGAACGGATCGAACACAACGCGCCGACATCGATCCGCGCCACGCTCACTGCGCTCGACGCCATCGCAGAGGACGACGATGCGGCCGGCTGGGCCGCCACCGAAGCGGCGCTGAACACGATCCTCACGAGCGAAGATCGAGAGGAAGGGCTCGCTGCGTTCTTCGAGCGCCGACCGCCCGAGTGGCCGGGGCGATGACGCTCAGACGTCGATGAGTTCGATCGTCGGCGGGATGTCCTCGACGACCTGGTTGTAACGCAACCCCCAGGTGCCGTGATCGTGGTGGGCGGTCGAGATCCAGTTGCCCCAGCCCGGATCGGCGCGGCTCACGACGATTCGGACCGTGCCGTCGTCCTCGTAGCGGGCAGTGTGTTTGTTGACCGTGACGGGGAAGCGTCGGTAGTCGAGTGACTCCTCCCACATGTTGTTGAGCTGGAAGTTCCAGTAGAAGGTATCGAGCGCCGGCACGGTGATGAGGAACGCCTTGCCCTCTGGAAGATCCCAGCAGCCGTGACGGAAAAGTTGGTTCGGGTCGCCCCAGCCGCCCGGGCCATCGTCTTGGGGCAGAAACTCGAGGGTGTTCGGGTTCTCACGGAACATCACCAGCCAGTCGAGGAAGCGTTGCACGATGCCGTGGACGTAGAAGCCGCTCATGGCGAGGCCGGTGGCGAACTCGTCGGCCGACAGTGCGTCGGGGTGCTCGGTTGGCGGGTTCAGGCACTCGATCTCGAGTTCCGAAGATCGTTCGTGCTCCCGGTCGAGGAAAAAGTTTCGGACGATGATCACCGTCGTCGCCGGAGACATCTCTAGCCATTGTTCGCCGGGCGCGAGTTCCGGCGGTTCGACGCTGGCGATGATGTCGATCGGCCGGTCCTGGTCTGGGTCGTTGTCGGTGATGTTTCCTTGCGCACCCGGTGTCGCCGAGTTCGTTCCGTAGCCGCCCGAATATGCGCCGATGCTGAGGAAGTTGACCGTGCCGCGCGTGCCCGTAATGCGGTAGCCGTATCGAGGGTCGACCCCGACATTGCGATAGTCGGCGTCGGGATTGTCACAACCGATCTTCAGGTTGAACGGGATCGGCAGGATGAAAGGGCTAATCCGGTCGCCGTTCTCGATGAACGCCGTGAGTCCGCCACGCGCCAGCCGGCTCAGATAGCGGAAACCCTCGATGCGATCGAGGTCATCGGTGCTGTTCGCCGTGATGAGATCGCCGGCCGACTTCAAGGCATCGCAAAAGTCCGCCCACGCCCTACCGGTGACCACGTCGTCTCGGTGCTGTTCGTCCCCCATGCGCCGACAGTACGCGTTTGCGCCGCACAGGGCACCACCGTTGTGCCGGGTTACTCCTTCGCAGCCCGGAGCCCGGCGAGCACCCGACTCGGGGTGAGCGGGAACGTGTTGAACCACACGCCAGTGGCGTCGTGCACCGCCGCAGTGAGCGCCGGCGCATACGTGATGAACGGCATCTCGGCTACGCCGCGGGCACCAAACGGACCGAGCGGATCGGCGAACTCGAGGATCTGACTGTCGACCTGCAACGGAATGTCGCCGATGCCAGGAATCAGATAGCCCGAGAACCAGGGGTTGGTGATGAAGCCGTCGGCGAGCTGAAGGTCTTCGCTCATCACGTAGCCGTGCGCCTGAACGACGGCCCCCTCGATCTGACCGCGAACAAGGGCGGGGTTGATTGCCTTGCCGACGTCGTGGGTCGACGTGACCCGGTCGACACGGATGTGGCCCGTATCGACATCGAGGGTGACCTCGATGCACTGCGCCATGTAGCCGTAGCAGAAGTTCGGTGCACCTGCGCCAGTGACGGGATCGAGCGCCTCGGTGGGCGGCGGCGTGTACCGGAAGAAGCCGCAAGCGGGCCGGTCGCCCTCGCGCCACGCCTTCTCGGCCTCCTCGGCTGCACCGAGGATGGAATTGCCGGCCATGAACGTGAGGCGACTCGCAGACGCTGAGCCGGGGTCGCCCGAGGTGGCGGTGTCCGAGAAGTGCCCGTGGACGTCATCGAGCGCAACGCCCGTGGCATCGGACGCCATCTGACGCATGGCGAGATGAGCGCCCTGTCCGACCTCGGCACCACCGTGGAAGAGTTCGGCATGCGTCGGGGCCTCGTCGTCGGGGTCGCCGTGCAGGACGATCTCGGCCTCGCAGCGTTCAGGGAAACCGAAGGAGAAGCCGATGTTCTTGAAACCGGCGGCGAACCCTCGTCCCCTGCGCAGCGAGGTCGTGGCGGACGGCAGCGACGCAATCGGGGAGAAGGGCTCAGGGTCGGGGAGGGCCTCGTCGAGCTCGGCCTGCAGGGAACACGCGGTGATGACTTCGCGCATGCTCACCCCCTCAGGCATGACAGTTTGGGTGATGCCGTCATCGCCGTCGACCAGGGCGTTGCGAAGGCGCATCTCGACCGGATCGATCCCGAGTTCGGTGGCAAGCCGATTGACCGCCGACTCGATTGCAAAGTGGCCCTGCGGCCCACCGAAGCCTCGGAAAGCGCCGCCCGGCACAGTGGTGGTGTAGATCGCCCGGCTGTCGATACGAGCATGCGGAATGCGGTAGGCACCGGCGACCGACAGGTGGGCGTTCCCGAGCACCTTGTTGGAGGTGTAGTTGTACGCACCGGCGTCGAGGTCGACGTCGGCCTCGAGCGCCGTGATCGTGCCGTCGTGGGTCGCTCCCAGGCGGATGCGGATACGGCCCCGGTGCCGCTTGTGATGGCCGACGATCGACTCCTCACGTGACCAGCGGCAGTGGATCGGGCGATGCTCGCCGCGCTCAGCGAGGCGCATGGCGGCCAGCCCAAGCGCGATCTGGATCGACATGTCCTCCTTGCCGCCGAACGCACCACCGATCGCCTTGTAGATGATCCGGACCCGGTCCTCGGGCAGACCGAGGACGTGAGCAACCTGTTCGCGATCCTCCGAGGTCCACTGGCCACCGATCTCGATCGTGACCCGGCCCTCGTCGTCGATAGAGGCGGTGCCGGCCTCAGGTTGGAGGTAGGCGTGTTCCTGATGCGGGACCTCGTACACCTCGTCGACGACGGCGTAGGCCAAGGCGAAGCCGAAGTCGGGATCACCCTTACGGATTCGAAGGTGGTGATAGGCGTTGGTGTCGAGCCCGTTCTCCGGGTGGACCAGTGGGGCCCCGGGAGCGAGCGCAGAGTCGATGGTGTCGACGAGCGGAAGGTCCTCCCACTCGACCTCGATCGACGCGGCGCCGGCGGTGGCGGCGGTGCGCGTCTCGGCGATCACGACGGCGATCTGATCGGCCTCCCAGCGGCTAATCGCAGCGTCGACGGCAGCGGCACCCGTGTGGTCGACCCCCACTAGCGCAGGTTGGTCGCGCATGGTGAGGCCGTACTCGTTCACGGGCGCGTCGGCAGCGGTGATGATGTCGACGACGCCGGGCACCGCAAGCGCAGCGTCGGTCGACATCGACAGCATCCGGGCGTGAGCCCGGCCCGAGAAGACGACAACGGCGTGCAATGCTCCGGCTGGAACGGCATCGCCTGCGTATTCGATCGACCCGTCGGTCTTGGCGGCGGCGTCGTGGCGGAGTGGGGACTGACCGACGCTCATCCGAACACGCTCTTGTCGAGCTCGACCGGCACGACACTGGCCCGGCGCACCGCCTGCATGATCGGGTAATAGCCGGTGCAACGGCACAGGTTGCCGGAGAGCCCGACCCGGATGTCGTCGTTGGTCGGATCGTGGATCTCGCCCAGGAGGCTGGCCGACGCCACGATGAAGCCTGGGATGCAGAACCCGCACTGCACCGCGAATTCATCGACGAACGCCTGCTGGATTGCGTGCGGAGTGCCATCGGGGTCGGCCATGCTCTCGACCGTCGCAACGCTGTGGCCGTCGACCTGAGCGGCCGGTACGAGGCACGCCATGACGGCATCACCATCAAGCTGCACGGTGCAGGCACCACACTCGCCCTCAGCGCAACCCTCCTTGGTTCCTGTCAGTCCGGCCTCGTCGCGCAACCAGTCGAGCAGGGTCGCCGAGGCGGCGTGCCCGCCACTCACCGGCGCGCCGTTGAGCATCACCTGGATCTCGGAGTTGTCGTCGACTGCTCGCCGCTCGCTGGTGCCGAGCGGCATGTCGCCGACCAGGCACGGCACCCGGCCCGGCCACTGGTGGTCGGTCGAGCCGGTGCGAATGGCGTCGAGCGATCGACGGACAAGGGTCGGGACGAGGGCGGAGCGGTATGCGGCGGTGGCGCGCACATCGTCGAGCGGTGTCACCGCCGCGGCAGCGATCTCGGCGCAGGCAGCGATCGACGTTTCGCCGAGCGCTCGACCGATGAGCGCCTCTGCAGCGTCGTGGAGCACTTCGACGCGGGCGGCGACCGAACCGATCGCGATGCGAGCGTCGCGAACGACGCCGTCGTCAGCACGGTCGACGACGATCCCGAGGTGAACGACCGAGATGGCCTGGGCGGCGCGGTTGCCGAGCTTGGCCCAGATCCCCGACTCGGAGTCACCGAGTGTCGGGAACTCGATCGCCGTGATGAGCTCTCCCGGTTGTAGGACGGTTGAACGGAATCCGGTGAAGAAGTCATCGAGACGCACCGTCCGTTCGGCGCCGTTGCTCGAGATGACGACCATCGCATCAAGCGCGAGCAGCGCCGAAATCGTGTCGTTGGCCGGGCTTGCGGTGGCGATGTTGCCGGCGATCGTGGCCCGGTTGCGAAGCTGCGGCGACCCGATTTCCAGACAGGCCTGGGCGAGCGGGAGCGCAACCACCGGAAGCTCGGGATGCCCGGCGACGTCGTTGTGGGTTGTGAGTGCGCCGAGCCGGACAATGCCGTCGGTGATGGTGATCCCTCGCAGTTCACGGATCGGGGTCAGATCGAGGAGGGTCACCGGCTCGCCAGGGCCGCCACGGTGCAAGTCAAGCAGGAGATCGGTGCCGCCGGCGACCGGAATGATCGAAGGATCGTCGGTGAGCGCGACGAGCGCCTCCGAGAGGGTCGGAAAGCGCAGAACGAGTTCGACGTGACGTCCCGGACGTTGAACGGGGTGTAGAGACTCGGCCGCCATCGGCTGAGTGTAAACCCGGCTTCCGCTCCGGGTGAATGCGGAGCGGTGCAACGATATGGAGCCTGATGCGCCGGTTCCCGTTTCCCAGTGATCCCGTGCCACCATCTCACCGTGTTGTTGCGCCGACCGTTCTCGTTTGTCCTTGTTCTCGCGGTGGTCACTGCTGCCTGCGGCGGGGACGAGGCGACCGATACCGGCGCCGTCGACAGCGGCGAGGCGGCAGCAGTGACCACCACAGCGCTGCCTGAGATGACCACCACGACGACTGCGCCTGAAACAACGACCACCACGACCACCGAAGTGCCGCTTCCGGTGATCGCACCGGTTGGCGACGGCCCGTACGGAGTCGGGACGCAGTCGATCACAGTCGCCGCCGACCACCGTGGATTCGAGTTGACCGTCGACGTCTGGTTCCCGCTCGCTGATGGCGCCACCGCTGACCCGGCTCGCTACGCCTTCGTCACCGGCGATTACTACGACTCGCGGCGAGCACTCGCTGCCGGCTTCGACCAGGCGTCGGACGACGGGCCGTTCCCGATGGTCGTCTACTCCCACGGGTCGGGAGGTCTCCGCTTCATTCACTCCGACTACACCGAGACCCTCGCCAGCCACGGGTACGTCGTCGTCGCCCCCGACCATGCGGGAAACACCGCCGTCGAGCGGGTGCTCGGCAACGCCGACCCGAGCGACGTCATCGCCTACAACCGCCCGCTCGACGTGATCGCCGTGATCGACGGTGCCCTCGCCGACCGTTCCGTCGGTCCACTGGTCGATGCCGAATCGATCGCCGTCACCGGCCACAGCTTCGGTGGCTTTACGACTTACGCCGTTGCGGCAGGCACCGACAACCCCAACGGGGTCACGCCGGTCGATCCCCGGGTCGATGCCCTCATCCCGCTGGCTCCCGCCGTCGGCGACGGTGGCGATGATGGGCTTCTGAGCGACGCCGATCTCGCGTCGATCGAACTTCCGACCCTCATCATCGTCGGGACCGACGACTCGACAACGCCGGTCGACCCGAACGTCGAGACCGCGTGGTCCTCCAGCTCGGCGAGCCCGCACTACCGAGTCGAGCTCGTTGCGGCCGAGCACCAGTCGTTCACCGACCTGTGCGACTACCTCGACGTGCTGGTCGATCGAGAGGATGCAACCCCACTCGTCGTCGACGTCATCACCGAGATGAGCGCGGAGGGCTGCTCGCCGGACGACATGCCGATCGAACGGGTGAAGGCGCTCACGAACACCTTCGCCGTGTCGTTCTTCGAGTCAGTGTTCCGAGGCGGCGTGATGATCACCGACGAGACCAACGTGATCCCTGACGACGTCATTTTCGACGCCAAGTAGCGCAGGGGTCAGCGAGCCCGCTTCGCTGCGGGCAGCCGCCGCCGGTGGGCAGCCGTGGCCTGTTCACCCTCTTCGGTGCCGTCGTGCCAGGCCTTGATCGCGCTATCGAGCGGTGACTCCGGCCCGCCGTAGTTGCACTCGATGAAGCGGTGGTGAAGTTGGTGGAAGAAGTCGCCCAACTCGAAGCGGTAGCCGCCGGGGAACCGCAAGGCGTCGTGACCGGTGTGGCTCATCGGCGCGCCGAGGGAGTGATGCA
The DNA here is from genome assembly GCA_002729125.1 of Acidimicrobiaceae bacterium. Classification (GTDB taxonomy): domain Bacteria; phylum Actinomycetota; class Acidimicrobiia; order Acidimicrobiales; family Aldehydirespiratoraceae; genus UBA11606. The sequence continues at coordinate 22,754 of PBTQ01000044.1, forward strand.
TCGTCGCGAACAGGAAGTGCACGGATGTGCAAGCAGCACGAGGAACAGCAGCACATCCGCATAGAGGACGACCTATTCGAGCAGGTGCATCGCAAGGCCTGACCACGGGCCGACATTGACGTTCTTGTGGTGCCACGAGCGCACGTGGGTGTAGGCGGGACCTCGGTGAAGTGGCCAGTGCGTGACTGAGAAGTACGCGATCGACCACACCGGAACGATGAGGAAGAGCAGGACGAACCAGATCAGGCTTTCGTTCCAGGTGATCATCGGCGCGATGTCATTGGCGTAGGCCTACCAGCCGACTGACTCCCACAGCATGCCGATGAGCATCGCCGACACGAGGGTCAAGGCGAGGTTGTCCTTCACCTGGTCGTCGAAGAGGAAGAGCCGCTTGTTCTTACCCATCGGCCGGGTGTCGTAGCGGAGGTCCTGTCGCGCCCTCCGCGTCCACAGCCACCAGTGCAATGCGCCGGCGATGACGGCGACGAGAACGATGTTGCGAATCCAGGTCTACGCCATCCAGCCAAAGGCGAACGATTCGGCCTTGGCGAGATCGGGTGCAGCGAACTCCCAGATACCCCACGCGACGATCAACATGAACGCCCGCGTGCCCAAAGGCGACCACGTGCGCATCAGATGCGTGCCGACTGCGACCGGATTCAGCGTGCGGTAGAAGGCAGCCGGTCGCAGTGGAAGATCGGGCGTGACCTACCAACGGGTTGCTGCGGTGTCTCCCATTGGCCGCGATCGCTACCGTCGGCGGATGGATCTGTCTTCGGCTCGTGCTCTGATCACCGGTGCGTCTCGAGGTATCGGCCTGGAGATCGCCCGCACGCTCCACGCACAGGGCGCAACGATCATCGGGACGGCCCGGAGTGAGGCATCGATCGCGACCGCTGTCGAGGAACTCGACATGATCCCGGTCGTCGGCGATTTCAACGACGCCGCTATGGCCGACCGTGTCATCGACGAGGCGTTGACCCACGGTCCGATCGACGTCCTTATCAACAACGCCGGCATCGAGATCTTCGGTCAGGTCGCCGAGCAGGATCCCGACGATCTCCGCGCCGTCATCGGCGTCAACCTCGAGGTGCCGATCACGCTCACCCACCATGTCCTGCCCCACATGCTCGAACGGGGGAGCGGGCGCATCGTCAATATCTCCTCCATGGCATCGGTCGTGAGTTCGCCGGGTTGGTCGACCTATTCGGCCTCGAAGGCCGGGCTCTCGTCGTTCTCTCGCTCCCTCAAGACCGAACTCGCCGGAACCGGAGTGGGAGTGACGGTGGTGGAGATCGGGTTCGTGCAGACCGACATGCTCGATGATTTGCGCAGCAACGACTTCGTGAAGGCCAGCTTCGATCGCTACAAGCGCCTCGGGCTCGCCCGAATCATGGCGGCCGACGAGGTGGCGTCGGCGATCGCCACCGCAATCGAGAAGGAACGCGACTACGTCCGACTTCCGAAGCGCAGCATTGCGATGTCGATGATCGCCAACGCCCCGCGCCGCTTTGCCGAGCTCGTCCAGAAGGGCGTACCGACGGCGTAGGCGAATCGCCGCTCGTCGGACTCGCCGCCTACAGTGGGCGTCGCACCACCTTGAGGAGGACCCATGGAGCCGACCGAGCTCATCGACGCATCCGACACCAACGCCGTCGAGGTCCCGACGGGCGACGACACGGAACTCGTCGAGGAAGAACTGCTCGTCGAGGAGATCTCCATCGACGGCATGTGCGGCGTCTACTGATCCGGCGTTCGTGACCGCTGCTGCTTTCGACGCCGATCGGGCGTACCGCCTGCACGAGCAGGTGGCGCTGCGACCTGAACCCTTCGGGGCACTCGCCTACCACTACGGCAATCGACGCCTGAACTTCCTGCGCGCCAAGGAACTCGTCACACTCGTCGAGTCGCTCGTCGACCACGACTCCGTGCAGGCCGCTTTCGACGCAGCCAGGATCGATCCTCGCCGCTGGCCCAGCTTCGAACGAGCACTTGCCTCGCTCGCCGCCTCTGACTTCCTCGTCCCAGACGTTCGTGATGCGCACGAAGGGGCTGCCGCATGACCCTGATCGATGAACCTCGCCCCGACAACCTCGTTCTGTCGCCGGTGAAACAGTCCGGTCTCGCCGAACAGATGAAGCGGGGGCTCGATGCCCCGATCTGTCTCACGTGGGAACTCACCTACGCCTGCAACCTGCAGTGCGTGCACTGCCTGTCGTCGTCGGGCCGCCGTGACCCTCGCGAGCTCACGACCGAGGAGTGCGAGGCCGTCATCGACGAGCTGCAACGGATGCAGGTCTTCTACATCAACATCGGTGGCGGCGAACCGACGATCCGCAAGGACTTCTGGCATCTCGTCCGCTACGCCGTCGATCACGGCGTCGGCGTGAAGTTCTCCACCAACGGTTCTGGCATCGATGACAAGGTGGCGGAGCAGCTCGCCGAGTCGGACTACGTCGATGTGCAGATCTCGATCGATGGCGCCGACGCCGAGACCAACGACCATGTCCGCGGCGCGGGTTCGTTCGCCACGGCCGTTCAGGCGATGGAGCACCTCCAGGCCGCCGGGTTCGCGGGTTTCAAGATCTCGGTGGTGATGACCCGCCACAACATCCCGCAGGTCGACGAGTTTAAGGAGATGGCCGACCACTACGGCGCCCAGCTCCGACTGACCCGCTTTCGCCCGTCGGGCCGTGGAGCCGACTCGTGGGAAGCGCTCCATCCCACCGATCAACAGCAACGTGAGCTCTACCACTGGCTCATGGGCCACCCCGACGTGCTCACCGGCGATTCGTTCTTCCATCTGTCGGCGCTGGGTGGGGCGCTGCCCGGCCTCAACCTCTGCGGTGCCGGCCGGGTCGTGTGCCTGATCGATCCCCTGGGCGACGTCTACGCCTGTCCGTTCGTGCTGCACGACGAGTTTCTCGCTGGTTCGGTGCGCGACGAGGGCGGCTTCCAGAAGGTGTGGCAGGAGAGTGATCTGTTCACCGAACTGCGCGAACCGCAGTCGGCGGGGGCATGCGCGAGCTGCGGGCACTTCGATGCATGCCAGGGCGGCTGTATGGCGGCCAAGTTCTTCACGGGCATCCCGCTCGATGGCCCCGACCCGGAATGCGTGCTCGGTCACGGTGAGGAGGCGATGGATTCCGTCGCCCGTGCCTCGGTCAGCAAGGATCACAGCCGCACCACCGTCGTGCTCGGCCGCAAACCCGTTAGCTGAAGCGCCACCGCTGCAGGCTTTCGGCCGACGCCGGCTCGGCCTCAGCCGTAGGCTCACGCCATGAAGGCTCACGGTCTCAACCCGCGCATCAAGAAGTCGCCGTTCTTCGAAAAGGCCGTCGAGTACGGCGCCACCGAGTTCCATCCCTACAACGGGATGTGGATGCCGGTCGGCTACGACTCGCCGGTCAACGAATACTGGAACGTGCTGGAGCGGGCATCGCTGTGGGATGTCGGCGTGCAGAAATGCGTGGAGATCGCCGGCCCCGAGGCCGAGGCGTTCATGCAGCTGCTGACCCCGCGCGACATCACGACGATCGAGCCCGGTCGCTGCGCCTACGTCTTCCTCACCAACCAGGACGGCGGCGTGCTCAACGACCCGGTCATGTTGCGAATCGCCGAAGACCGGTTTTGGCTGTCGACCGCTGACTCCGACGTGTACCTCTGGGCCAAGGGTGTCTCGGCGTTCGCAGGCCACGAGGTCGAGATCACCACGCCGCACGTGTACCCGATGCAGCTGCAGGGTCCGCGGTCGGCTGAGATCATGGTCGATGTCTTCGGTGAGGAGATCCTCGACCTTCGCTACTACCGGTGGATGCGCAGCTCGGTCGATGGCATCGATGTCGTCATCTCGCGGACCGGCTACAGCTCCGAGCTCGGATACGAGGTGTATCTCCTCGGCGAAGCGCGCGGCGGCGAACTCTGGGAGATCCTGATGTCGGCTGGCGAGCCGTACGGCATCTCGCCTGGCTCACCCAACCGCATCCGCCGCATCGAAGGCGGCGTGCTCGACTACGCGTCCGACATCACCCCTGACGAGAACCCGCTCGAACTCGGTCTCGATCGACTCGTCGCCTGGGACACCGAATTCCTCGGCAAGGCCGCCCTCGAGAAGGTGCGCGACGAAGGTGTTCGTCGGCGCCTGATTGGCCTCTTCCTCGATGGCCCTGCGTTGCAGAAGAACAACGAGCACCGCTGGCCTGTGACGGGCGCCGGCACGAAGGTCGGTTCTGTCACGAACGCCGTGCATTCACCCCGCCTCGATCGCAACATCGCTTTCGCCATGATCGATGTTCCCTTCGACGCCAACGACACTGCGCTTACGGTTGAGACGGTCGAGGGGGCACGCAGCGCCGAACGCACGACGCTGCCGTTCGTCGCATCGCCACCGGAGAAGACCAAGAAGTTGCGCTGATCGACGACCCCTTGGCAAGATCTGGCAGTCACACTGCCAAAATCTTCGTTGAGGAGCAGCCATGCCCGGCTACGGCAAGATCGACCACGAATACAGACGCAGGCTCGCCACGACCGACCCGGCCGACGATGGACCGGTCTGGATGGTCAACCTCATGAAGTACAAGAGGTTCGCCGACTACGGCGATGGCGCCGACGGCGGACGATCCGGACGCGACGCCGATGACGAGTACACCCCGACCGGCCCGCTCAAGGCGGTGGGTGCCGAGATCGTCTATGTCGCTGAGGTCGACGCCACACCGCTTGGCGATGGGACACGGTGGGACCGCGTCGCGATCGTGAAGTACCCGACTCGCCGCTCGTTCATCGACATGCAGAAGCGCACGGATTTCCAGGACAAGCATGTCCACAAGGAAGCCGGCATGGAGATGACCTTCGTGATCGGCGGTCAGCCGATGGAGATCGACGGTCTCCGCGAACTGGAGAAAGAAAGCTGCTCTTGGGACGATGTCGAGCATCCTCCCGACAACGAGGATGGCGTCCTACACGTCCTCCACGTCATCAAGTGGAACGAGGGTGGCCGCAAGCGGATGGAGGGCTACCACGATGCGGCCTTCGACGTCGCACGAGAACACGGCGCGCGGGTCGCCGGGTGGTTCGAGGCCGAAGGGACGATCGTTGGTGATGGCCGAACCTGGGATCAGCTCCGTTTCAACGAGTTCCCGAGCAGACGCCAGTTCATGGAGGTCGTTGCCGACCCCCGCCGCCAGCAGGCGCAGCAAGACCATCGCGAGCGGGCGATGGCCGACACCTACACCCTCTTTTGCCGCCCCGTGCTCGACACCCTGCGCAAGCGCTGAACCGCCCAACCGGCGACCCATCGAGTCGGGGTACTCGAACGCGCCGTGCTTCTGTCGTGCTCAGCCGCCGATCGGGTAGTACCGGGCGTAGTCCAGTGCCCTTCTGAACTCGGTCTGCGCTATTTCCCAGTCCCTGGGGTCGAGAGCGCCGTCGTGGGTCTCCGCTGCCTCCACGGTGGCGGCGGTGATCTGCGCAATCCACGCGTCGATCATCGGGTCGAGACGGTCGGCTCGCAGCGGCCCCTCGTGGAGTCGTTGAACGGCGGCGAGATAATCGTCCTCCATCGAAGCCCAGGCGGCGAACAGCGGGTCACACGACGCCGACCGCTGGGTCAGGTCGAACCCGCCGTAGGTGAAAACCTCACAGTCGGCGGTGATATCGCCAAGCCCGTCCGGGATCGGGGTAACCGGGTTGCCATCGCCGAGGATGTTCGAGAAGGTGTTGTCGAGATCCCACGGAATCATGGTGATCGACCCCGCTGACGGGTCCTCGTAGAAGAAGAAATTGTGGTTGCCGCAGCGGGCAACGGTGCCGTCATCGCAGTACCAGTGGAAGGGGCCGTCGTCGTGACGGATGGTGCGGTCGACAGCGAGTTGGCTCATCAGTTGCTCAACGTCCATGTACTGGCGCACGACCGAGGCAGGATCGTCCGAGGCCAACAGTTCCTCGGCGAACGATCGGATCAGTGACGCATTGACCCCCTCGTCTCCCTCGTTGGTCCGCAGGCTGTCGAGGTAGACGGCCTCATCGGTAACGGTTCCCGACGCCGTGAAGGGCCAGACCTCTTTGTAGAGGTTGCCGGTGCCGTCGTTGAAGTTGGCCCGAGTGAACCGGCCATCAATGTTCTCGGTGAGCGCGAACAACCCGACGAACTCGCCGTTGACGACCACTCGGGCGTGGGCCGATCGAGGAACAGCGACACCCATCTCTCGCAGCAGGTGGTAGCCGACCCGTTCACGGAGCTGTGACGGATCGAGATTCATCGAGTGGAGTTGGAGTTTGCGCACCCCAAAGAACTCGTCGTCGTCGTCGTTCCAGTTGATCTTTACCTTCATCGACAGCTTCGTGCAGCTCTTCGCGCCACTCGGGTCGAAAAGGTTGGGGCCATCAACGCATCCCACGAACGCGCCGATCGATCCCTTGTAGCGGAGGCCGACCTTGATCGTCTCGCCCTCGAAGGTCATCGCGGCGGGGACGTACTCCTCCGCCGTCGGGTCGCTGTCGAGGAACTGCAGATCGCTCTCGGCGACGGTGAAATCGAACGTGTGGAGCGACGCAGGGCCGAACAGTTCATCGGTGCTGCGATCAGCGAAGGGCGACGCCGACGGGTCGTCGTCGCCCTCGGGCGGGACGACGACCGGCTCGGCGTCGGCTGCGGAGTCTGCAGGCGCTTCGTCGGCTGGTTCCGCTTTCTCGTCGGACGAGCACGCAACGGCGGTGAGGGCGACGGCGAGCAGCAGCGCCCGGCCCCGCCGACGGCGATCAGCCACGCCGGTAGCGGACGTCCACGGTGGTGGTGCCGCGGACCTGATCGACCTTCTTGATCTCGATCCGCTTGACCGAACCGCCGAGTTCGGCGCTCAGCCGGGTCTCGAGCGCCGCCCGGTCGGTGTAGACCTCGTCGAGCGTCATCCGATGCTGTTCGAACCCGCGAAACAGCGCTGGATGGTCACCGATGAAGAGGGCCACGAGCAATGCGGTCATCAAGGCCGGGGTGTACCAGGCCGGCTCGATGGGAATGCCTCCGAGGACCCCCATGGCGATCGCAGCGAAGTAGAAGACCACCTCGGGCTGGGTGAGCTCCTCGGAGCGGATCCGGATGATCGACAACACGCCGAAGAGGCCGAGCCCGAGACCGGTGCTGACCTCGGCGTTGGCAAGTGCGGTGGCCACCGCCATCACGCCGATGTTGATGCCCAGCAGTGCCACGACCATGTCGCGCCGCTGGTAGCGCGGGAAATACAGCCCGAAGGCCAGCAGCAAGACGGCGACGAGATCGATCGCCAGGAGTGCACCGGTGCTCATCGGCGTGACGGTTCCGGAGTCAGTCGCGAGCGACGCCGACGAGCTGGAGGATGTACCAGAAGAGCGTCATCACTGAGCTGAAGAGTGCCAGGGCGCCAGCGACGTGGGCCGCAACTGGGAACTCCCGGATGATCGTCTGGGTCTGGTAGAGGATCGCAGCGCCCGTGAGCGCAACCATGCCGACCGAGAACCACACGCCAAGGCTGAGGCCGAAGACGATCGCGCCGACGATCAGGGCGAGCGCTGCGATGAAGCCGTACATCACGATTGGACGAAGGAACGAGAGATCCTTGCGGGTGACGACGGCGACGATCGTGAGGCCGGCGAAGGCGACCGCCGTGATCAGGCCAGCCGCGGCGACCGAGGTGGCGCCGTCATCCGCGACCCGGAAGAAGTAGTGCAGCATCGGCGCAAAGAGGATGGCGTAGAGCCCGGCCGAGCCGAACAGGGCGGCGTACTGACGCTGCGGGTTGAGCAGGTCGGCGGCAGCATTGGTGACGATCCACTGGCCCACCATGAAGCCGCCGAGAATGAGCAGCCACGAGAAGCCGCTGCCAAACACGAAGTCGTAGATACCTTTGGCGATCGGTGTGTTGAGCAGAACGGCTTCGATGCCGGCAAAGGCAACGATGGCACCGAGAAGGTGCTGGTAGACGCGGACGACGAAATCGCCACGGGTGGTTTCGTCGAGCTGGATGGCCGGACGAAGATCGACGTCGCTGTACGACATGCTGGGGGTGCTCCTTCAGGAACGGTTGGGATCGGGGACATCCTACCGATCTCCGACCCACTGGTCTGTTCGCGAGCGGCCGAAGCGCGAGGTGGAGCTGGCGAGTGCGCCGGATTGCGGGGCCGTTGAGGCCGCCCGTTAGCCTGAGCAGCTGATTCGTCGGAGGTTCCCCCGTGGCCAACCAGTGGTTCGAGACCGTCGCCATCGCTCAGCAGCGTGCGAAGAAGCGTCTGCCCGCGTCGTCTTATGGCGCAGTTGTCGCAGGCGCCGAGGCCGGCGTCACCATGCGCGATAACACCTCCGCTTTCGATGAGCTCGGCTTCCGTCCTGTTACCGCCGGCCAGCCCGCCGAGCGGCAGATGGACACGACGATCATGGGTCAACCGTCGTCGATGCCGGTCATGATCTCGCCCACCGGCGCCCAGGCCATCCACCCCGACGGCGAGGTGGGCGTGGCCCGAGCCGCTGCAAACCGCGGTATCCCGATGGGTCTGTCGTCGTTCGCGTCGATGCCGATCGAGGACGTCATCGAGGTCAACGGCCAGACCTTCTTCCAGATCTACTGGGCTGGCGACAAGGACTCGATGGTCGCTCGCATGGAGCGGGCAAAGGCCGCCGGCGCCGTCGGCATGATCCTCACCCTCGACTGGTCGTTCAGCCACGGCCGAGACTGGGGCAGCCCCCAGATCCCACAGTCGTTCACGATCAAGGAACTCCTTCCACAGGTCCCGGCGGTGATCCGCAAGCCGAAGTTCATGTGGTCCTGGATCAAATCCGGGAGCATCCCGAAACTCGGTGTGCCGAACTTCGTGACCGATGGTTCGAAGCCGCCAGTCTTCTTTGAGGCCTATGGCGCCTGGATGATGACACCTCCGCCGACCTGGGAGGACGTGGCCTGGCTGCGCTCGCAGTGGGACGGCGAGTTCATGGTCAAGGGCGTCGTCCGGGCCGACGAAGCCCGGCGGGCTGTCGACGCAGGCGTCACTGCCATCTCGGTTTCCAACCACGGCGGAAACAATGTCGACTCCGCGCCCGCCTCGATCCGGGTGCTGCCCGAGATCGCCGCAGCGGTCGGCGACGACATCCAGGTCGTGATGGACGGTGGTATCCGCCGCGGTTCCGACGTCGTGAAGGCCCTGTGCCTCGGCGCCGACGCGGCCCTCATCGGCCGCGCGTACCTGTGGGGCCTCGCCGCCAACGGCACCGCCGGCGTTGAGAATGTGCTCGACGTCATCCGAGGTGGCATCGACGCCACGATGCGCGGCATCGGGGTCGGCTCCATCCACGACCTCACGGCCGACCACGTCATCGTGCCCGACGGCTTTTCGCCGCCGCGGATCAGCTGACGTTCACGCCGCCGCCGTCTGCGGCTCGGTATCACGCCGGGCCGCAGCCCGCCTACGCTCGCCTGGTGGCTCGGCTCGGTGATCTCACGAACCCCGACGTAGGGGAGGGGCGCGTCCTCGTGCTGCCGCTTGGCGCCACGGAGCAACACGGCCCGCACCTGCCGCTCGACACCGACGCGGTCATCGCTCGCACGATTGCTGAGTTTGCGGCTGGTCGAGTCGCCGCCGCAGTCGTTGCCCCGGCGATTGCGATCGGAGCGTCGGGCGAGCACACCGGTTTTGCGGGAACGCTCTCGATCGGCACCGAGGTGTTGGCGGCGATGATCGTCGAGATCGTCCGCACCGCCGGTCCGGAGTTCGACCGGGTCGTCATCGTCAACGCCCACGGTGGCAATTTCGACGCCGTACGTTCCGCGGCCGCCACCTGCGAGTACGAAGGTCGTCCGATCAGGGTGTGGCACGCCCGTCTCGACGACGCCGACGCCCATGCCGGCTCCATCGAGACGTCGATCATGCTCGCCATCGATCCGCAACGGGTCCGGCTCGACCGAGCCGAGCCCGGCAACACCGCGCCGCTGCGTGAGATCCTCGCCGAACTCCGCACCGGCGGTGTCGCGGCGGTCTCACCCAACGGCGTGCTCGGTGATCCGACCGACGCAACGCCGGCCCGAGGTGAGGAGATCCTCGCCGAGTGGGTCCACGAGGTCGTCGCCCTTCTGGAATCATGAAGGCATGAGTCAGCCCGTCGCGATTGTCACCGGAGCCGGACGAGGGATCGGTGCGTCCACCGTCACCGCCCTCGTCGCCGACGGCTGGTGGGTCGCCGCCGTCGACCGATGTTCGCCTCACCCGGTGATCGCCTACCCGATGGCCTCCTCGGACGACCTCGCCGACGTCGTGACAGCAGCCGACGGAAACGCCGCTGCCTTCGAGGCCGATGTATCGGTTGGCGCCGCAATGGCGGAGGTTGTCGCCTCGGTCACCGACGCACGCGGCCGGCTCGACGCCGTTGTCTGCGCAGCGGGGGTCGTCGCCGGTGGGTCACCTGCCTGGGAGATCGACGACACTGAGTGGGACGCCGTCATCGGAACCGACCTGACCGGAGTGTTCACCACCGCTCGAGCCGCCGTGCCTGCGCTCCTCGCTGCGCCGCACGGGCGCATCGTCAACGTTGCGTCGGCCGCCGGCTCACTGGGACTGCGCCACATGAGCCACTACGCCGCCGCCAAACATGGCGTCATCGGCTTCACTCGATCACTTGCCGCTGATCTCGCCGGCACGGGCGTCACCGCCAACGCCGTCTCGCCCGGCTCGACCACCACCGCCGGGCTCGACGAGTCGGCCCGCATCTACGGCCTCGAGTCCCCCGAGGCGTTCATCCGTCATCAAGAGCCACTCGGTCGACTGATCGCCCCGGATGAGATCGCCGCTGCGATCGCGTGGCTGTGCAGCCCGGCCTCGTCGGCGATCACCGGTGCTGTGCTTCCCGTCGACGGTGGCATGACCGCCACCCCCTGAGGCTCAGTCGGCGATCATCTCCTCGAGCAGTTCCCTAAAGCGGAACGCGTCGTCGGGATCGTCACTCCACGTTTCGGTTCCGAAGTGGACCGAGCGGTGGTGCACCCGGCTCATGATCGAGGCGTGACGGACGGCGTTGTAGACCATCTCGAAGCGCAGGTCGCCGACGTCGACACCGCTGGCCTCGCCGTACTGTTCCCGCACGTCCTCGGGGCGCAGCATTGACGGCATCGTGTCGACCCCGTACTTCTGCAGCACGAACTCGAAGAACGTGTGCATGAAACACATCCAGCCGACGTCGAGGCCACGCGGGGCGATGCAGGCCATCTCCCAGTCGAGCACGGCCACCGGATTCACCCCGTCGGACTCGTACATCATGTTGCCGATGCGGCTGTCGCCCCAAGAGATCCGCGACTCGGGCTCCTCGGTCGGCCAGTTGGCCTCCACCCATTCGTACGCTCGCTCGATGGTGGGAAAGCGTCGCCCAGCGCCCTCGCAGGTCCACTCGTAGTAGGCCTTCTCGACGGTGAAGTGGCGGCGCAGCGGCGTTTTGCCGAGGGCGAAGTCGTACTCCAGGAAGTCGGCCTTCCCGTCGGTGATGTCGATCCCGTGGATGCCCGCCAGCGTGGCGACGCTCGCCTTCTGAAGCGCCACCTGGTCGGCTGGTTCGAGATCGCGGACCCAGCCACCCATTGGGTAAGGCGGGATGTCGGGTGGCACCCGCCCGGCGACCTTGTGCATCACGAAGAATGGCTGGTCGAGGTGCGACGGATCGGTCTCCATCCAGGCGAGCGCTGGTACCGGCACGCTGCTCTGCTTGGCGACGAGATCGATCAGCTCGTACTGCTTCTGGAGGTCGTACGTCGGAAAGACCGGAACATCGCTTGCGGCGGGTGCGACCCGAGCAACGAACGAGCCGCTGCCCTCCTTCCACGTTGCGTCGAAGAAGAGTGATTCGCTCGACATGCCGTTCGACTCCGGTGACGACACTGGTCCAATCACTGCGTCGGGGTCGTCGGTCGTGGCGACCAGCCACGCCTGCAGTCGGCCGCGCAGCTCCTCAGGAGTTCGTGACGTCTTGACGACGTTCATCTCATCGCTCATGGCCGCACGGTAGCGACGGTTCCTGGTCTGCGTCGAAAGGCCGTGCCTACCGTTATGCCATGACGCACCACACCACGCCGGACGGGACCGCGTACGTCCGAACCCCTGACGAACGCTTCATCGGCCTCGACGACTTCCCGTACGAGCCGAAATACGGGTCGGTCGACGGCCTGCGGATGGCCTACATCGACGAGGGGCCCGAGGATGCCCATCCGGTGGTGCTGCTTCACGGTGAGCCGTCCTGGAGCTATCTCTACCGTCGGATGATCCCGACCCTGCTCGACGCGGGGTATCGGGTACTCGCTCCGGATCTGATCGGCTTTGGTCGCTCGGACAAACCGACCGACCCGGGGTACTACACCTACGCCCAACACGTCGCGAACATCGAGTTCTTCCTCGACGCGAACGTCCACGACCCCTGCACCCTCTTCGCCCAGGACTGGGGTGGCCTCATTGGCTTGCGACTGGTCGGGCTGCAGCCCGAGCGGTTCGCTCGGGCTGTCATCGGCAATACGGGCCTGCCGGTTGGCGAATCGATCGGACCTGGCTTCGACTTCTGGCTGGCGTACAGCCAGGACTCCCAACTTGACAATATCGGCGCCCTGTTCGGTCGAGCGGTCACGGGTCGAGAACTCACCGATCACGAGAAGGCCGCCTACGACGCACCGTTCCCCACCGCCGATCACAAGGTCGGTGCCGTCGTCTTTCCGACCCTCGTGCCCATCACCGCCGAGCACGCCGGCATCGAAGAGAACCTTCGAGCCTGGCAGGGGCTCGAGATGTTTGACCGTCCCTTCCTCACGCTGTGGTGCCCGGAGGACCCGGTGCTCGGCCAACTGCATCACGAGTTCATCGAGCGGGTATCCGGTGCGGAAGGTCAGCCCCATCAGGAGTTCACACCCGGCGGGCACTTCCTCCAAGACGACCAGGGCGAGGCGATTGCCGCAGCGATGGTCGAATGGATGGCGAACTGAGCCACGCCCGAGAACCGATCTCAACGTGACCACGAAGGGGGCCGCTGGTACCTTCTCGTCGTTCGCCCTGCCGTGAGGAGATCCGATGAAGACCCGTGCTGCCGTCCTGCGAGAAATCAGCGCCGACTGGAGCGTTGAGGAAATCGAACTCGACGAACCCAAGGCCGGCGAGATCCTGGTCAAGACCACCGCTGCGGGCATGTGCCATTCCGATGAGCACGCTCACGACGGCACGATGCCGGTGCCGCTGCCGATCATCGGCGGGCACGAAGGGGCCGGTGTGGTCATCGGTCTCGGCCCGGGCGTCACCGAGTTCGAGGTCGGCGATCACATCTCGTGCTCGTTCATCCCGTCGTGTGGCAAGTGCACCTGGTGCGCTCGCGGCCAGCAGAACCTGTGTGACCTCGGCGCCCATCTGATGGAGCCCGGGATGATCGATGGCACGTTCCGTCACCACACGTCCGACGGCACCACGCTTACTCCGTTGTTGAAGCTCGGCACCTTCGCCGAGCACATGGTTCTGAGCATCGACTCGGCCATCAAGGTCCAGAAAGACGTTCCCGCTGGTCCTGCTGCGCTCGTGAGCTGCGGCGTCACTACCGGCTACGGCTCGGCCGTGAACCGTGCCGAGGTAACCGCCGGCGACACCGTCGTGGTGGTCGGCTGTGGCGGTCTCGGCACCGCTGCGATCCAGGGCGCCAAGGTCGCCGGTGCAAAGAACATCGTTGGTATCGACCCAAGCGAGTTCAAGCGCGAGAGCGCCATGGAATTCGGCGCCACCCACACCGCCCCGTCGATGGAGGAGGCTATGGAGCTGGTCGGTGGTCTCACCGAGGGCGTGCAGGCCGACTCGGTGATCCTTACGCCGTCGGTCCTCACGGGTGATCTCATCGCTCCGGCTCAGTTCTTGACCCGCAAGGGCGGCACGGTGGTCGCCACGGCGGTTGCCCCAGCTGCGCAGATGGACGTTCAGCTCAACCTCTTCATGTTCTCGATGATGAATCAGGAGCTGAAGGGCTGTCTGTTCGGCTCCACCGCTCCGCGCAAGGAGATCCCGCACTTGTTGTCGATGTACCAGGCCGGTCAGCTCAAGCTCGATGAGATGATCACCAACACGTACACCCTCGACCAGGTCAACGAGGGCTACGCCGACATGATGTCGAACAAGAACATCCGCGGCGTCATCACCTTCGACTGACCTGCGGCGGCCGATCAGCGCCAGACTGGTTCCATGATGAGCCTCTCCGCACCCGACATCGTCGACGCCCTCAGTGAGCGTGTCGTCGGTCGACGACGCGAACTCGAGGTGCTTGTCGCCGCACTCGTTGCCGACCGCCACGTGCTGCTCGAGGGGCCGCCCGGCACCGGCAAGTCGACGATCCTGCGCGAGGTCGCCGCAGCGGCCGGCACCGGATTCGTGTTCGTCGAAGGCAACGCCGAACTCACCCCGGCGCGCCTCGCCGGCCAGTTCGACCCGTCTCGTGTGCTCGAGGACGGCTACACCCCCGATGTCTTCGTCGATGGTCCGCTCGTCGAAGCGCTGCGCCATGGGTCGCTCCTCTACGTCGAGGAGCTCAACCGGGTGCCGGAGGAAACGGTCAACCTCCTCATCACCGTGATGTCGGAGGGTGAACTCACACTGCCTCGTCTCGGCACGATCTCGGCGGCCGACGGCTTCCGGCTGGTCGCAGCGATGAATCCCTTCGACAACATCGGTACCGCTCGGGTGTCCGGTGCGGTCTACGACCGTATGTGTCGCATCGCTATGGGGTACCAATCCCTCGACGACGAGTCCGACATCGTCGTGCGCAACACCTCCGAAGACGATCGAGTTCTGCGGCGCCGGGCCGTCGCCGTCACGCGCGGTACCCGAAACCACCCCGATGTGCGCGTCGGTTCATCCGTGCGCGGGGCGATCGATCTGGTCGAAGTGGGCCACGCGCTCGCCTCGATGCGCAGCGCCCAGGTGACTGACCCCAGCGTCGGCCTCGACGCGGCACTCACCGCACTGTCGGGCCGGATCCGTCTGCACGAGGGTGGAAGCTCCACGCCCGAGTCGGTCATCACTGACCTGTGGGAAGCGGTGCTAGCGCAGGAGCACCCCCGTGACGACGACGATTCGTCGTCGGGAAAAGCGACCGCCCCGGACGGGGCGACTCCGGCGTCCCCCTGACCCTGGAGGGCGACGACGCCCGCCAGGCCATCCAGGACGACAACCGCCGTACCACCCCACGACCCCAACTCGCCCGCGATCCGAAGTTCGAAGAGATCAGCCCCGAGGTGGGAGAGATTGACGACGACGCCCTCGCCGGTCTCGTCGACGAAGATCCCGACCACGCAATGGCGTTGCTCGCCCAGATGCGAGGCGCCACCGATCAGAAGCTGGCCGGCCTCGCTGCCCGCCTCGCCGGTCGGCTCGTGCTCGACGTGGCCAAGGCGGGCCCGGTTCAGGCCCGTGGCGTAGGCGCAATGGCATCGTCCCCAGCCGATCGAGTCGCCGGCGACCTCGACCTCGACGCAAGCCTCGACGGTCTCGTCCACGCACGGGCCACCGGTGAGCTCATCGATGCCGGCGATCTTCGGGTTCGGCACTGGACTCAGCCGGCGACCGCGCTCGCGCTCGTCATCGATCGCAGCGGCTCGATGAGCGGTAAGCGGCTCGCCACGGCAGCGGTCGCCGCTGCGGCGTGTGCCCACCGGGCCCCGGTCGATTGGTCGGTGCTGGCGTTCGCCGACCGGGTAATCGCCGTCAAGAGTCAAGACGACTCGCGGTCATCGTTGGCCGTCGTCGACGACCTGTTGCGGCTTCGAGGCCAGGGCACCACCGATCTGGCCGGCGCGCTCACGGCGGCCGCTCGTCAACTCGATCGGTCGCGTGCCAAGCGGCGGGTCACCATCTTGATGTCCGATTGCCGCGCCACGACCGGCGCCGACGCCATCCCCGTCGCCCGCGGGCTCGACGAGTTGTGCGTGATCGCTCCGACCGACGACGTAGACGACGCCGCCGAGTTCGCCAATGCGGTCGGTGCGCAGCTGGCAACGGTCGACGAGCCGACCGACATCCCCGCAGCGTTCCTCAAGGTCCTCGAGCGGTGACTGGATGGTCGTTGCGCATGGTTGAGCGTTTGCGATCGACGGCACGACTCGTACGTCTCGGACGCTGCCGAGCCGAACTACGCTCACCGTCATGAGCAAGCCCGTCGGTCCCTACACGCCCATCGTCCGCGGAGGCGATCTCCTCTTCACCGCTGGCCAGGTTGGCATCGCCGATGGCGCGATCGTCGAGGGCGGTCTTGCGGCCGAACTCCGACAGGTCTTCGTCAACCTCCGTTCGGTGCTGTCGAGCGCCGATGCCTCGCTGACCGATGTGGTGAAGACCACCGTGTTCCTCACCGACATGGGTGACTACGCCGCCATGAACGAGATCTACATGGAGGAGTTCGGGGACCACCGTCCTGCCCGCTCTGCGGTCGCCGTGAAGGAACTGCCGCTCGGCGCCAAGATCGAGATCGAGGCCACCGCCACCGTCTGAGCGGCGAACTGATGATCTGAGCCGCAGATCTGAGAGACTGATCGCCATGGACGTCGGAACGATCATCTTCATCGTCGTGCTCGTAATCGTGATGCCAGTGGGCATCTTGATGAGCATGGCCGGGCTTGCGGGAGTGATCGGCAGCCTTATCGGACGCAACAGCGACCTCGACAACGTCACTGAAGACGGCGACCCCAACGAATACCTGCAGCTGTCGGACGCCAGTCCCTACGACGGCCCCGAGTCCGACTGACCGTCCTCGCTGCGGCGCCCACGCCGCCGGTCAAGCGGTTCGAACCCAGATCAGCGCCGAGGCACCACGACCTGGCAATGCCCAGGTGTGAGTGCAAGCGTTCCCCGATCACCGACAGTCGGCGCATCGAGGTGCCCGACCGTGAAGTGCACATTGACACCGTCGGGAACGCTTGCGTGCAAGTGCCAGCCACCCCCGTAGTAGGCCGCGCCGACAATTTCGGCGTCGCCCGTCTCCGAGGCGGTGAACACGATGTCGTCGGGCCGCACCATGGCGACCGCATCGGCTGGTTCGGCGTCACCCAGATCGATCGGACCCAGCACCGTCTTGGCGGCGTCGTCGATGGGGAGGAAGCTCGCCGTGCCCATGAATGCAGCGACGAATTCATCGACCGGCTGGTGGTACACCTCGGCCGGCGTGCCCAGTTGCCGTATCCGTCCATCACGCATCACGGCGATGCGATCACCGATCGCCAACGCCTCCTGCTGGTCGTGGGTGACAAACACGGCAGGCGTGCCGGTTGCCTTCAATGCTTCGGCCACATCGTGACGGAGCTTGATGCGCAGATTGTGATCAAGGCTGGCGAAGGGCTCGTCGAACAGCATGAGCGCCGGCGACGGCGCAAGCGCTCGGGCGAGTGCCACCCGTTGACGTTCGCCACCGGAGAGCTCGTGCGGGAAACGATCACCAAAGCCGGCGAGATCGACGAGCTTGAGGAACTCACCGACGCGGGTCTGACGCTCGTCGGCGCGGAGATAACGCAGCCCGAAGCCGATGTTGTCGGCGACGGTGAGGTGCGGGAAGAGCGCGTGCTCTTGGAAGACCAGCCCGGCGGGTCGGCGTTCCGGCGGCAGATGGTCACGGCCATCGTCGACGAGCGCACCGGCGAGTTGGATCGTGCCTCTGTCGATCGTCACCAACCCGGCGATCGAACGCAGCAAGGTTGATTTGCCGCAGCCGCTCGGACCGACCAAAGCGAGAAGTTCGCCGGGTGTGAGTTCGAGATCGACACCGTCGACTGCGAGGACGTCCTCGTAGGTCTTGACGACGGCGTCGAGCCGAAGCGGCGTGACAGTCATACGCGTTCGGTCCCTCGGGACAGCTGACGCGACAGCAGGGCGACCGGGATCATCGCCACGACGATAATGGCGAGTGCCGGCAGCGCGGCTTGTTCAAAGCGCGACTCGGTCGCCAGGTTGAAGGTCCAGATCGGCAAGGTGTTGAAGCCGATTGGCCGAAGAAGCAGCGCGATCGGCAACTCCTTCAGTGCATCGACGGCCACCAGAACGGCGCCGGTGGCGACGCTCGTGCGGGCGAGAGGTGTGTGGATCCGACGCACTATCGACGCCGGCCGGGCGCCGAGGCTTCGAGCCGAAGCGGTGACCTCCTCGGGCACCTGGGCCATGCCGGCCTCGATTGCGTTGAGCCCTGGCGCCAGGAACCGGATGCTGTATGCGTAGACGAGACCGACGAGGGATCCGGTGGCGACCGTGCCGGGGAGACCCA
>PBTQ01000009.1 GCA_002729125.1 Acidimicrobiaceae bacterium
GGTT
Source organism: Acidimicrobiaceae bacterium (assembly GCA_002729125.1). Lineage (GTDB taxonomy): Bacteria > Actinomycetota > Acidimicrobiia > Acidimicrobiales > Aldehydirespiratoraceae > UBA11606. The sequence goes on from PBTQ01000009.1 coordinate 5, forward strand.
CGGAAACCGGGGAAGGCTCAGAGGCAGGAGCGGCTTCGGGGGCCGCCGCCGGTACCGCGTCGGCGTCACCGACACGGCACAGCACCTGACCGACCTCGACCACGTCACCCTCGGCGGCGAGGATCTCGGTGACGACCCCCGCGACCGGCGACGGCACCTCGGAGTCGACCTTGTCGGTCGAGACCTCGAAAAGGATCTCGTCCATAGCGACGGCGTCACCGACGTTCTTGAACCATTGGGTGATGGTTCCTTCGGTGACGGTCTCGCCCAACTGCGGCATGGTCACGTCGGCCATTGCGCTTCTCTCTGTCTCGGGGGATCAGCCGTGGAGACCACGGCCGGTGAGCGACAGGACGGTCTCGCCGAACAGTTCGCTCATGGTCGGATGGGGCTGGATAAGGGCCGCGACATCGTCGACGGTGGCTTCCCAGTTGACGGCCAGGTAGCCCTGACCGAGCTGTTCGGTGACCCAGGGGCCTACCATGTGAACACCGAGGATGCGGCCGCTGGTGCCGTCGGACCGCTTCTCGGCGATCACCTTCACGAGGCCTTCGGTGTCGCCGACGATCTTGGCTCGACCGTTCCCGACGAAGTGATGCTTGGAGGACACCACATCGAAGCCAGCTTCCTTCGCGGAAGCCTCGGTGTGGCCCGCGAACGCAACTTCGGGGTTGCAGTAGATGCACCACGGCGTGCCGTGGTGGTCGAGCGGGGCTGGCTCTTCGCCGAGAATGTCGCGAATGGCGAGCATGCCTTCGGCGAACGCCACGTGGGCGAGCTGAGGCGTGTTCACGAGATCGCCGACCGCCCAAACGCCGGCTTCGGCGGTGCGACAGCGATCGTCGACCTGGACGAAGCCTCGCTCATCTACACCGACCGCCGTGCCCTCGAGGCCGAGCAGGTCGGCGAAGGGGCGGCGGCCGACCGACACGACGACGGCATCGACCTCGACCGACTCACCGTCGCCGAAGTGAACCGTGGTGCCCGACCCATCGGGCTTCGGGGTTTGGCCGTTGACCATCACGCCCGAACGGGTCGTGATGCCTCGCTTCTTGAACGACCGCTCGACGACCTTGGCGGCGTCGGCATCACACCCGCTGAGGATCTGGGGCAGGGCCTCGAGGATCGTGACCTTGGTACCGAGGTCGCCCATCATCGACGCGAACTCACAGCCGATCGCCCCACCGCCGATGACGACGGCGGATCCCGGAAGCTTCGGCATCGAGAGGACTTCGTCGGAGGTCATGACCACCGAACCGTCGACGTCGAAGCCAGGGATCGAACGGGTCGCCGAACCAGCAGCGAGGACCACGGCCTTGCCTTGCAAGGTGAGTTCCCCGGACTCACCTCCGCTGACGGTGACGATGCGGTCAGCGCCAAGCGAACCCTTGCCGTTGTAAACGGTGACCTTGCGCTGTTTGAGCAGACCCGAGAGACCGCCCACCAGCTGGTCGATGATCGACTGTTTGCGGGCGAGTGTCGTGCCCCACTCGATGGTCGGCGCCGAGGCCTGGACTCCGAAGTCGGCGGCGTGACCGACGGTGCGGAACACGTGGGCCGTTTCAAGGAGTTCCTTGGCGGGAATGCATCCGACGTTCAGGCAGGTGCCGCCCAGGGCGCGGTATTCGACCAGCCCGATATCGAGCCCGATCCCTGCGCCGAACAGGGCCGCAGCGTAGCCACCGGGGCCCCCGCCGATCACGATGACGTCGTGGTTTGCGTCCGTCGCACTCACCTCCTCGGTAGAAAGACGATCCTATCGGCCGTCACGAGATGATCTGATAGAGCTGAAAGGCGGATGCAAGCAGGATCGCCATCCCGCAGAGCGCCGAAAGCAGCAGCAGTTTTCGGGTACTCACGACTCTCGCTCCTCCAACCATGTCGACCTAGGGGATTCACCCAAGTATGGCCTCGGTTGCCCCTACGCTCTCACTCGTGCTCATGAACCGCGCCAGGGTCCTTGTCACGAGTTTGACGGCTGTCGTCAACCTTCTCGCCGTGGCATGTGCCGGTGATGACTCGTCCCCCATCGAAAGCAGCGCACCTGACACGGTCGACACCGAGTGGCCCCACGACTTCGTCGAGGAGACCATCGGCGGCGGTCTCATCGACGCAAACGATCTCGAAGGTCAGGACGTAATCTTGTGGTTCTGGGCGCCGTGGTGAGCAACGTGTCGCCGTGAAGCGGGTGCGGTCGCATCCGTGCAGAATCAGTTTGATGGCCAGGCTCGAATCGTCGGTGTCGCCAGCCGCGACAGCATCGACCAAATGGAGGCCTTTCTCGCCGACACCGGCGTCGACACCTTTCCTCACGCCGCCGATATCGACGGTGATGTCTGGCGTTTCTACGGCATCGGCAGCCAACCGGCGTTCGTCTTCATCAACGACGATGGCACGTTCGACACCCGTCTCGGTTCGCTCGACGAAGACGGGCTCACCGAACGGGTCGAACAACTCCTCGCTTCCTGAGGTCCATTCCCGAGATCTCTGACCGCATCGCGTCTGGCGGCAGAGCGGAGGGTCGACGGCGTCGATCTCGGCGTCAGTTGGCCCGGTGCTTGCGCCGACGGATGAGATAGCCACCCAGTTCGCTGAGAACGGCGCCCGCCACGGCGGCCAGCACGATCACGACCCACAGCGGCGCAATGCCCGTGAAGATCAACCATTCGACCGGAGTCGAATCCGTGTTCTGAACGACGAACGCGCCGAGAGCGGCCGCAACGATCGCAACGGCAAGCAGTCGCTCCCGGCCGCCGCTCTTCTTCGCCGATGACTCGCCATCGAGGATCTCGTCGCTCACGAGCACGTCTCCTTGCATCCGGGCTTCCGGCTCGGATCGTAGACCGTTCGGGAGGCCCATCTCATGCGTGTTCTGATATCTGGTTCCACCGGCTTCATCGGCACGGCGCTCGTCAAGCGTCTGCTCGAACTCGACCACGAACCTGTTCGGCTCGTCCGGGCGACGTCGCCGGATGCCGTGCCGTCGGTCCGCTGGGACCCAGCTGCGGAGACAATCAACGACGGTGCACTCGACAACATCGATGCCGTCGTTCACCTCGCCGGCGAGTCGATCGCCTCGTCGCGGTGGACCGACGCGCAGAAAGCCCGGATCATGGATTCGCGGGTGAAGGGCACCCTTACGCTCGCCAATGCAATCGCCGCTGCCGAGAACCCGCCTGCGGTCTTCCTGAGCGGCTCGGCGATCGGCTACTACGGCGATACCGACGATCAGCACATCACCGAGGAGAGCCCGGCGGCCGATGACTTCGCCGCCCTCGTCACGATCGAGTGGGAGAAAGAAGCGGCTCCGATCGCCACACCCCGCACTCGCCTCGCCTATCTGCGCACCGGCATCGTGCTCGACCCCTCGGGTGGCGCGCTCAAGGAACAGCTGCCGTTCTTCAAGCTCGGCATCGGTGGCCGTATCGGTGACGGCACCCAATGGTTCAGCTGGATCTCTCTCGACGATGAGGTCGGCGCCATCATCCACCTTCTCGAGAACGACGTGTCCGGCCCGGTCAACCTCACGGCCCCCAACCCGGTCACCAACGGTGTGTTCACCAAGGCGCTCGGCCGGGTGCTTGGCCGCCCCACCCTTCTACCCACGCCCACCCCTGCGCTCTACCTCCGTCTCGGCAAGGAACTCGCACGGACCCTCCTGCTCGGTGGGTCGCGCGTGTCGCCCACCGTGCTCGAAGCGAGCGGTTACGAGTTCGCCGACCCAGAGTTGGAGCCGGCGCTGCATCGCATGCTTAAGGGCTGACGATCCAGACGTCGTCGGGCAGCACCTGTTCAAGCGCCTGCACGACCTTGCCGATTCGCAGCTCGTCGTGATCCCACACCACGATCGCTTCGGTGGCGATCTTGCGCAGCCAGCCGTTGCGGCGGTCCAGCGCCCGACCGGCGGCCCGGTTGTCAGCCGGCACCTTCTTTTCGAGCAGCACGATCGCACTGGCTTCGGCAATCAGCTCGTGAAAGCGACGTTGCGTCGCAGCAGGCCACTTGATCTCCGGGTCAGGGAACGGAAGCACAGCGACGAATGGCAACTCCGCCTCTGCTGCTGCTTCCGCCGCGAGGGTCTCGGCACCCAGCCGGAGACCAGTGACAACGACAAGGTCCGGGTGAAGCTCCGCCTTGGCCACCAGAATTTCGGTGATCTGGCGGCGGACCTCGTCGGCGATCGGGTTGGGGTCGTAGCCGCCGAGCTGAGGCGGCTGGACTCCCATGATGAGGATTGCAGGGCCGGTCGGCGCCCACGAGGACGAGTACACGCCGTCGGGACCCGGCTTCGGCGCAGCCGCCGGAACGGATCCGCCTGCGTTGATCTCGTCAGGTGGGCCGAGATCGTCGGGGGTGCCGACGCCGTGGCGTCCACGACCGGTGTGTGATGCCTCCACCGCCAAGCGGTCAGCGATGTCGTTGTACTCGTCACCAGCGTGACCTTTGACCCACCTGAACGTGATCTCCGCCTCGCGTGAGCGGTAGAGGTCGATGAGCGGCTCCCAGATATCGCGGTTGGCGACCGCTTCCTTCTTCGAGTTCTTCCAGCCGCGCTTCAGCCAGCCGTTCCACCAGCCGTCGCGGAAGCAGTTGACGACATAGGTCGAATCCGAGACGACCTCGACCGAACCCTCGATCGTGCGCAGTGCATCGAGGGCCGCCATCAACTCCATGCGCTGATTCGTGGTGTCGGGATCGAAGCCATTGGACCAGGGACCGTCGGGCACAACCCAACCCCAGCCGCCTGGACCGGGGTTCCCTCGGCACGCCCCGTCGGTGTACACGACCGTGCGATCTGCATCACCTGTCACAGAGCTGACCATACCCGTTGATACTCGGCCGACTCGCGTCCGAACAACGATCGACTCTGCGATGATTAAGACCATGCTCGACCATTTCGCGCGACAGCTCCCCGACATCGACCCGGCCGAGACGAAGGAGTGGATCGACTCGCTCGATGCGGTCGTCGCTGCTCGGGGCACCCCCCGTGCCCGCTACATCATGGCGAAACTGCTGGAGCGGGCCAATGAACTGCAGGTCGGCGTTCCCCCGACCACCTCGACCCCCTACATCAACACGATCCCGGCGGAGAACCAGCCGTTCTTTCCCGGCAACGAAGACATCGAGCGCCGTATCCGTGCGTTCATTCGCTGGAACGCCGCAGCGATGGTGATCCGTGCCAACAAGTCCGCCGACGGCATCGGCGGCCACCTCTCCACCTTCGCGTCGTCGGCCGCGCTCTACGAGGTCGGTTTCAACCACTTCTTTAAGGGGAAGGACAACGGCCTCGCTGGCGACCACGTCTACTACCAGGGCCACGCCGCCCCGGGTGTCTACGCCCGCTCGTACCTCGAAGGTCGCCTCACCGAACAGAACCTCGACAATTTCCGCATGGAGATCGGCGGCACTGGGCTATCGAGCTACCCGCATCCTCGGCTCATGCCGCACTTCTGGGAGTACCCGACGGTGTCGATGGGTCTCGGCCCGATCAACTCGATCTACCACGCCCGCTTCAACAAGTACCTCCACGATCGCCGCCTCGAGGACACCAGCCCGAGCCAGATCTGGTCGTTCTTGGGCGACGGCGAATGTGATGAGCCCGAGACCCTCGGCGCCATCGCCCTCGCCGGCCGTTCCGACCTTGGCAACCTCAACTGGGTCATCAACTGCAACCTGCAACGCCTCGACGGCCCGGTTCGCGGCAACGGCAAGATCATCCAGGAACTCGAAGGCGTGTTCCGCGGGGCCGGATGGAACGTCATCAAGGTCGTGTGGGGCTCGGCATGGGATGAGTTGCTCCATCGCGACGTCGACGGTGTGCTCCTCAACAAGATGAACTCCACGGTCGATGGTGAGTACCAGCGTTACGCGACCGAGAACGGCGCCTACATCCGCGAACACTTCTTCGGGCCCGACCCTCGCCTTCGCAAGTTGGTCGAGCATCTCTCCGACCGCGACATCGAGAACCTGCCGCGAGGCGGGCACGACTACCAGAAGGTCTACGCCGCTTTCAAGGCTGCGGCAGAGACCATCGACATGCCGTCGGTCATCCTTGCGAAGACGGTGAAGGGCTGGACGCTGGGCGAGGGTTTCGAGGGCCGTAACGCCACCCACCAGATCAAGAAGATGACCCAGAACCAGCTGCTCGAACTCCGGGAGCGGCTGCACATGGAGAACGAGATCACCGCGGAAAGCCTCGAAGACGGTATCCCGCCGTACTTCCGCCCCTCAACGGACTCCGAGGAGCACCAGTACATGATCCAGCGGCGCCGGGCGCTCCACGGCTTCATCCCAAAGCGCATCGTCCGCGATCGTCGCCCGCTCGCCACGCCGTCCGCATCACCGTTCCTCGAGCTACAGAAGGGGTCGTCAGGCCGCGAGGTCTCCACGACGATGGCGTTCACCTCCCTGCTGCGGGACCTCCTACGCGACCAGGAGTTCGGCGATCGTGTTGTGCCCATCGTGCCCGATGAGGCCCGCACCTTCGGTATGGATTCGCTGTTTCGCGAGTTCAAGATCTACGCACCGCGCGGTCAGCTGTACGAGCCGGTTGACCACGACCTGTTGCTTTCCTACACCGAGGCGCTCGATGGCCAGTTGCTCGAGGAGGGCATCACCGAGGCTGGTTCGATGGCGTCGTGGATCGCCGCCGGCACCAGCTATGCGAACACCGGCGTGCCAATGGTGCCCTTCTACACCTTCTATTCGATGTTCGGCTTCCAGCGCATAGGCGATCTTGCCTGGCTCGCCGCCGACGCTCGCACCCGAGGCTTCCTGATGGGGGCCACGGCGGGCCGCACGACGCTAATGGGCGAAGGCCTTCAGCACCAGGACGGTCACAGCCTTCTGCTCGCGTCGACCATTCCGGCGTGTGAGGCCTACGACCCAGCGTTCGCCTTCGAACTTGGGGCGATCATCGAAGAGGGCCTCGATCGGATGTACCCCAACGGATCGATCGACGGCGAGGACGTCTTCTATTACATCACCGTCTACAACGAGAACTACGAGCAGCCGCCGCGGCCCGACCATGTCAACAATCGCGACATCACCTCAGGTCTGTACAAGTTCGATGATGGCCCTGACCTCGGTGACGATGCACACAAGGCGACCATCTTGTTCTCCGGTCCGTCGTACCTCGCCGCCAAGGAGGCCCAGACCATCCTGGCCGAGCAGTACAACGTGGCCGCCGAGTTGTGGAGCGTCACCTCCTACAAGCGCCTCCGAGAGGACGCCATCGACGTCCAGCGGCGGAACCGGCTCAACCCGCTCGAGGAGCGTCTCGTTCCGATGGTCACGTCCAAGCTGCAGGACAGCGAGGGGCCAATCATCGCCGTATCGGACTGGATGGCCGGTGTGGTCGGCCAGATCAACCGCTGGACCCCTCGCCCGATGTCGGTGCTCGGCACCGACGGCTTCGGCCGGTCCGACACTCGGGAGGCACTGCGGTCATTCTTCGAGGTCGACGCCGCCCACGTTGTGGTCACCGTCCTCAACTCGCTTGCGCGAGACGGGGAAATCGGTCGCGAGGTCGTCGCCGAAGCGATCACGACGTTCGGCATCGATCCGAACCGCCCCGACCCGGCTCACCCCGACACGGGTGCAACCGGGATCGGCCGTTGAACCCGCAATCGTGAGCCCTGGCACCCTCTGGATCACCGGCGAACCCGAGGTTGACGACCTCGTCAATACCGATCCCCTTGCGCTGTTGATCGGCATGCTGCTCGATCAGCAGATCGCGATCGAACTTGCGTTTCGCGGACCGTCACGCCTCAAAGCGCGGCTCGGCGGCACCCTCGACGCAGGCACCATCGCCGACTGGGATCCCGACGCGTTCGCCGCGGTCTGCGCTGAAAAGCCAGCACTGCATCGCTTCCCCGGCTCGATGGCGGGGCGTATCCAGGAACTTTGTCGCCATATCGCCGACACCTACGACGGTGACGCATCGCGGATCTGGAAGCGCCGTCGCCACGCCGACACCGTTGCTGCGGACCTCGCCGCCGTACCCGGGTACGGCGAGGAGAAGGTCAAGATCCTGCTCGCCGTCCTCGGCAAGCGATTCGGCGTGTGTCCCCCTGGTTGGGAGACGGCGTCGGCCCCGTTCAGCGACAACCAGCCGCGCTCAGTTGCCGACATGGGCAGTGCCGAGGAACGCCTCGCCGTACGCGCCTGGAAGAAAGCGCAGAAGGCCGCCGGCAAAGCCAAGCACGAGTGAGCCGAGGACGAAGGGGCTGAACGACGGGCGGCCCGGGCTAGGTGCTGCGGTCCAACGCCGAGCGCTGCCGCTCGAGCCACCCGAGCAGGATCGCGATCGCCCGTGGGTCGTGGCGGAGGTGATGTCCGGCACCCTGCACGATGCGCAAGTCAGCTGCTCCATGACCATCGGCGACCGCTCGGGCGTCGAAGACCGGCACCGATTCATCATCGCTGCCATGCACGACCATGAGTTCCCGGGGCGCCAGCCGAGATGCGGCATCGGCAGCGCGCACCGACCGGAGCTCCTCGGCCCACGTATCGAACGAAGCAGGAAACGAACGGTCGCGGATGAGGTTCATCTCGTTAGCGAGAACGAGCAGCTTGCGCGGATAGCGGGCCCAGTCCTCGAAGTCGGCCGGCGCTCCGACCGCTACGACCCCCCGAACCTGTGGGTCGGCGGCGCCGGCCTCGATCGCAAGAGCACCACCGGTGCCGAAGCCGATCAGATACAGCCCATCGATCTCGGCGGACGCTCGAAGATGTCGGATTGCGCCGTTGAGATCACGCAGCCAGCCTGCCAGCGAAAAGTCACCCTCGCTTTCACCAATGCCGCGGCTGGCGTAGGCGAGCGCCGCCCATCCGTGCTCAGTCGCAATACGGTCGGCGAGCTGCGGAAAACTCGCCACCGAGTTGATGCCTCCACCGGCCTCGGCCGGGAAGCCGTGGGCGATGACGACACCGGGTCGACCTCGCTCGTTGCGATCGGCCGGCTGGGCCAAGTGCGCGGCAAGTTCGAGACCGTCGACGTTGAAACGACGATCCATGGAGATCCCGATCCGGCTACTCGGCGAGGCGGTAGCCGCGGTTTCGGGCCTCCGCGAGGGTGTCAGGCCCGAACCCGAGACCGAACGGGCTCTCGGCGAGTTCGGTGATCTTCGCCATCGTCTCCTCGTCAATGGTCTCGTCGACGTCGTAGACGACCTGGGTGCGCTTGTCGCCCAGGAAGCGGAAGTGCTCGAACCTGCCGTTTCGCTCCATGCTGCGCAATCTAGCCGGAGAACGAAACAACCCTGAGGCCGGAGCCCCAGGGTTGTTCACGTTTTTGCTGGAGACTCGGATTGGGGCCCCGCCGAAGCGGTGAGGGCGTGACTTTTCCCAACCAGATAATCCGAGGGTGGGTGGCGTGAATTCGCCAAGCAGTCCAGCGGCTTGGGGCCTAGCGGCCAGCCACCTCCAAGGTCACAAAAGCATTACTAGGAATCTGGACCACCTCCTCTCTTTGGTGACCTCAGTCAACCACACCCTCGGGCGGGTGTGCCGAGTTTTGCTCCACGACCGTCCCTACGGCTCCGATCTTGCGGAGGTACGCCATTTGCAGGTCGAGAACACAGACGACATCGACGGCGTCAATCCGCTCTCCGACCGCCACGGACTTCGCCACGACCGCGTCAACAGCAGCGTCTTCGACCGCGACCGACCCCTCGTGGAGAACGTTCTCACCGCCCAACTCCTCACCGTGCTCAGAGGAGACCCCGACGGAGGTGAACCAGTCGAGATGCCAGGTGAGGATCCGGGTGACGTCGTCGTATGAGATCCGAGCGGTGACCTCGTCGGGTAGTCGGTCGGCAATCCAATCGACGGCGGCCGGCAATTCGTACACCGCCGGAGGCCGTTGGCCCGCCATTTCCCCCGTCGCCCGGCCAACCGCGTAGAACGCGATCACCGTGACGAGCATTGCACCAAGAACGAAAAACACCCAGGCCATACGCCGAAGCGTACGACCTGGGTGTCGTCAGAACTGTGCTGGGCTCAAATGCCGATCCGCTGGGCAAGCAACTCGCGATGGTAGGTGGGATCACCGAATAGCAGCTCCGAGCTCTTCGCCCGCTTGAAGTACAGGTGTGCGGGGTGCTCCCAGGTGAAGCCGATGCCACCGTGGATCTGAATGTTCTCGGCCGAGGCGTGGAAGTAGGCCTCCGAGCAGTAGCTCTTGGCGAGCGAAGCAACTTGAGGAAGCTCATCGTTCATTTCGTTGGCGCACCAGCCGGCGTAGTAGGCGGCGGACTTGGCCGACTCGACCTCGAGGAGCATGTCGGCGCACTTGTGCTTGATTGCCTGGAACGAGCCGATCGGACGACCGAATTGCACACGGACCTTGGCGTACTCGACCGACATGTCGAGACACATCTGAGCGCCACCGACCTGCTCAGCGGCGAGCGCGACGGCGGCAAGGTCAAGGACGGTAGAGAGGACATCCCAACCGCCACCGTCGGTACCGATGAGCGTGGCGGACACACCCGAGAACTCGAGCTTCGCCTGCTTGCGGGTGGTGTCCATCGTCGACAGGGCCGTGCGGGTGAGGCCTTCGGCGTCGGGCTGCACGGCGAAGAGGCTGACGCCGGCGTCGCTGCGAGCCGCGACGAGGATCAGGTTGGCGGTGGCGCCGTCGAGGACATAGCTCTTCACGCCGTCGAGGGTCCATTCGCTGTCGCCCGGGGTGGCTTGCATGGTGATGCCACCCTCGTCCCAGCGGCCGCTCTCCTCGGTGAAAGCGAGCGTGGCCCGGGTCTCACCCGACGCAATGCTGGGTAGGTGGGCATTCTTGGCGTCTTCATCGCCACTGTGGAGCAGCGTGTTGGCAGCGAGCACACAGCTCGAGAAGTACGGGGCACAAAGCAGGGCGCGGCCCATTTCCTCAAGAACGACGACCTGCTCGATGAAGCCGAAGCCTTGGCCGCCGTATTCCTCGGGGATGGCGAGCGCCTGGAGGCCCATCTGCTCGGCCATCTGGTTCCAGACGGCCTCGTCGTAGCCCTGATCGGTCTCCATCTGCTCGCGCACGTCGTCCTCGGGTGACTTTTCCTCGAGGAAAGAGCGCACGAAGTCGCGGAGCTGGTCCTGTTCTTCAGAGAAGGCGAAGTTCATAGGCGGGACCGTACCGATCCACCCAACGAGGCGCAAACGCCACCTGCGTACTCCGCTGTACACCATTTGCGCTAGCCTCACATGATGCACCTCGACCCTGCCCCCGGCGCTCCTCACCTCGGCGTGCGCGATCTGCGCGCCGATCTCGCCGCCCACGTCCGGCGAGCCGAGGCGGGCGAGCGAGTGATCGTCACCGTCGACGGGCGTCCGGCCGCCCAGCTCGCTCCGATCAGTCCCGACGGCACACCAGATCTCGACGACCTCGCCGCCGCTGGGCTCGTACGCCGGCCACTCCGCTCGGATCGACCGGGCCCACCCCAGGATCTCCCGCTCTTGCCGATCGACATCAGCATCGATCAGGTGCTCGCCGACCTTGGGGGCGAACCACTGCGTCGCCGAGGCGGACTGTGATCCTCGCGCTCGATCCCAGCGCGCTGGTGCAGCGCTACACAGGCGGACCGCACTCGGCCGTCGTCAACCAGGCCATGGCGGCCGCCGGCACCTGGGCAATCTCTGATCTCGCTCGCGCTGAACTGTCGATGGCGCTGCACCGAGTCTCGCCCGATCCGGTCACCGCGGCGGAGCTCACAGCGGCAGCCCGGGCCGATGTCGACGCGATGGTCGTCGTGCCGATCGACGAGCGCACGCTCGGGCGAGCGGTCGAGCTCGGCACGCTCTACGGCCTCCGGACGGTCGACGCCGTTCATCTCGCTGCGCTCGACCGCCTCCCCCGCCCGCTCGGCCTCGCAACGCTCGACGCCCGCCAGATCCCGGCGGCGGTGTCACTCGACATGGAGGTCGTCACGCCGCTCGAGCGCTAAATCACCACTGACCTTCCACCCTCCATAGCCGTCTGCTCAGCGAAGCCACTCCCAGCGAGATTTAGCGAGTAGAACGTTAAGATGAGGCGTCACATTGTGCTCTTGCTAACCCTCGCTCTCGTCGCCACTGGATGCGCCGACGAGCGCGACTCAGAGGCGAACGGCGATTCGCAAACGACAACAACTGGGGCGCCCGCAACTACCTCAGGCATTCCGGATGACGGGCACGAAACTCGTCCGCTCTTTGCGGCCCCAGTGTGGACACCGTCGGCCGTCAGCCCGCTGGCCGCCA
>PBTQ01000045.1 GCA_002729125.1 Acidimicrobiaceae bacterium
ACCGTCGTTGTCGACGGAGATGCCGACGCCGCCAAGCCGATTCTGGAAGGCATCGACGGCCTCGACGGCGTCGACGTCTTCGGAGACGAGGTTCGGGTTGGCACCGAAGACGGCAGGCAGGCGCTGAGCCCAGTGGCGATCGCGCTCGGGAGTGCCGGCATCAAGGTACGTGAGCTCAGTCTGCGCACCCCGACCCTCGATGATGTCTTCCTCGATGTCACTGGCACTCATCTCGATGCAGGATCCCCGGCCGAAGGGAGTTCGACATGACCGCCGCCGGCACCACGGCCCGAACCGAGATCCGGCCGCGGCGGACGGGATTCGTCCACGACACCGTGTCGATCGCCCGCCGCGCAATCCGCCAGCTCCCTCGTGACATTGCGTTCATCGGGCCCACCTTGTTTATCCCGCTGTTTTTCCTCGTGATTAACGTGGCCTCGCTGTCAGAAGCCGCCGCCTTCGTTGATCTAGGTATCACCTACGAGGAGTTCCAGCTGCCCGTCGCCATCGTGTTCGCGGTCACCGGGGTGACGCGTGCCGGTGCGATGGTGCTCGACATCCAGAACGGGTACTTCGACCGGTTGATGACAACTCCCGTCTCGCGCCGGGCGCTGCTGCTCGGCCACATGGTGGCCGACTTCTTGCTGGTGGTCGCCCTCAGCGTGCCGGTGATGATCCTCGGCTTTTTCATGGGCGCTCGCTTCGACACCGGTCCGCTCGGGGTGCTCGTGTTCGTCCTGATCGGCGCGCTGTGGGGTCTCGGCTACACCGGCATCCCGTATGCGATTGCTCTCAAGACAGGGAACCCCGGAGCGGTGAACTCGTCGTTCATCATCTTCTTCCCGTTCGCCTTCTTGACCACGGCCTACCTTCCGGCCGAGAACCTCAGCGGATGGCTGTCGACAGTGTCGACCTACAACCCGGTGACCTATGTCCTCGAGGGCCTTCGCTCACTGTTCATCGGCTGGGACGCAGCCGAGTTGGGCAAGGCCCTGCTTGCGACCCTCGCCCTCGCAGCGTTCACCCAGACGCTCTCGTTGCTCGCCCTTCGGGGGCGGACGTCGCCGAAGTGAGCGTGCCGCGCTGCGGAACGAGGTCCGGGTCGATGCCCATGGGCTTCGCGAAGGCTCGCACCCAGGCGTCGTAGCCACGGTCGTTGGGGTGGTAGCGATCGGCCGACAGCCCCCGGTGGGGTGGGAGCAGGTGCGCCCCCAGTTCGGCCACGAGATGTCCGTGTTCGGCGGCAGCGCGGCGTACGGCACGGTTGACGTACCTGGCGGTGGGACTGAACGACGGTGCCGGCAACGTGCACAGGATCGAGCCGTGAGGCGCGGCTTCGGCAAGACGCTTGAGGCGACGGGTGAGCCGAGGGGCATACGGGTTCGCCACCAGGTCGTTGGTGCCGACACAGATGGTCACGATCGATGCGGCGCAGGGCAGATGATCGAGCAACGGCAGCTGTTCATCGATCACGTGGGTGCTGTGAGCACCGCTGCGGCTCAGGTTGATGAGCGCATGGGGGCGCCCAGCGTCACCAAGCGCTGCGTGGAGGCGAGGCACCCAGCTGTGATCGATGCTGGAAGCTCCGATGCCCTGTGCCGTCGAGTCGCCCAAGACGCACCATAGCGGTGGACGATTGTTACTGTCGGCTGCGGTGAGGCTCTGGGCGACGATTTCATGCCAGCGCCGTTCGGTCGGGTCGATGGTCGCCGACACCGAGCGGATCGTGGCGCTGATTCGAGTCAATGCCCGCGTGAGCGGGGCGGGTTCCCACGGCGGGCGGGCGGCGAGTGCGTCGACGATCGGGTGGCGTCCGCTCATCGGTACTGTTGCTCGAGGGAGGTTGGGGGGTAGGTCGTAGTCTGCGCCACGTGATCCTCGTCGACGTCGAACGTGTCAGCATGAGCCGCCCGTTGCGGCCGCTGTTCTCCGATGTCTCCATAACGGTAGCCAGCGGCGACCGGTTAGGCGTGGTCGGCATCAACGGCACCGGCAAGTCGACCCTGCTGTCGGTCATCGCCGGCACGCGCGAGCCGGAGGCCGGCACGGTGCGTCGAGGCCGTGGTGTCACCACGGCCGCCGTCGATCAGGTCACCACCCTTCCGTCCGGCAGTGTGCGCGACGCTGTCGGAGGCGGCTGGCGGGGTGAGGCGGCGCTGCATCGCCTCGGCCTGGCGGAGGTGATCGACCGGCCGGTGGACCAGCTCTCGGGTGGTCAGGAAAAGCGGGTCTCGTTGGCCAAGGCGCTGGTGGCCGATGCCGACCTTCTCGTGCTCGACGAGCCGACCAACCATCTCGACGTCGATGCCATCGAGTGGCTGGAGCACGAACTCGAGCAATTCAAGGGCGGGCTCGTGATCGTCACTCACGATCGCTACGTGCTCGACCGAGTTGCCACCCGCGTGCTCGAGCTCGATCGAGGGTCGAGTCATGTTCACGAGGACGGCTACGACGGGTATCTCGAAGGACGAGCCGCCCGCGAGGAACGGACTGCGGCAGCAGAGAACACTCGCCAGAATCTGGCTCGCCGGGAACTCGCCTGGCTCCGAACCGGGGCGAAGGCCCGCACTCGAAAGAGCAAGGCCCGTAGTGAGCGCGCCACCGCCCTGATCAACACCCGTGCCCAAGCCGCCGCTCGCGATGGTGACCTCGATCTCGACTCGATGCACAAGGGCACGCCGAGGCTTGGTGACCAGGTCGTGGAACTCCACGACGTGATGATCGGCTACGAGCAGGAGACGCCGCTGGTCACGGGACTCGATCTTCTGCTCGGCCGCCGTGAGCGTCTCGGTATCGTCGGCGCTAACGGCTCGGGGAAGTCGACCCTGCTCGATGTGATCGCCGGTCGACGTGAGCCGCTCGCCGGGCAGCGGATCCAGGGCCCGACGGTGCATGTTGGGCTACACGACCAGCGAGGCCGCGACCTCGATCCGCAACTCCGGGTCCGGCAGGCGGTTGCCGGTGAGGGCGCCGAACCCGACTGGTGGGATACGCAATTGCTGGAACGTTTCTGGTTCGACAGCGATGTGCAGAAGTCACCGATTGAGCTGTTGTCGGGCGGTGAGCGCCGTCGCCTTCAGTTGGTGCTCACGTTGTCGGCCAAACCGAACGTATTGCTCCTCGATGAACCCACCAACGACCTCGATCTCGACACCCTCCGTGCGTTGGAGGAGTTCCTTGACACGTGGCGCGGCGCGGTTGTGATCATCAGCCACGACCGGGCCTTCCTCGACCGCACGGTCGACGACGTGCTCGTCCTCGACGACGGACATGCTCGGCGCTGGCCGGGCGGCTACGCCGGCTGGCTCGCCGGCCGGGAGGGCTTGTCGAACGTGCGGAACCTCGACACCTCGGGAACAGGGAAGGGGAGTGCGGCGCCACGGGCACGGGCCGAGGTGGCGCATCGCAGTCGAAGCACAGTGCGTCACGAGCTCAAGACGGCCGAGAAGGACATCGCAAAGCTGGAGACCGTGGTTGCTGCGCTCCGCGCCGAGCTCGAGGTTGCCGGCACCGATCATGAGACGATCGCCCGGGTCGGAACCAAACTCGCTGCGCAGGAACAGGTCCTTGCCGCCGCGGAGGAGGCCTGGCTCGAGCGTTCGGCCGAACTCGAGGAGATCGACGGAGTCGGCTGACGAGGTGGTCCCCGAGGGCGGGGCAACCGGCCGTGGCGGGTCGTCGGTTTGCAGCGGGAATGCGCAGCACCAAGGCGGCGTTAGCCTGACCACCATGACCGACACCGCCCCCACTGACACCGCCGAGGAGATCATGATCGTCACCGACGCCGCTCGCACGACGGTGCTCGACATCCGGTCCAACGAGGACGACGCCGAGCTCTTGGGCCTGCGAGTCGAGGTCACCGGTGCCAACGGTGCCGACTACACATACGATCTGTCACTTGAACCGGTGGCCGAGGCCGCAGACGATGATTTCGTGCACACCAACGACGGCTTGTCGGTCATCATCCCGGCGAACAGTGTCGACGCGATGCGCGGCGCCACGCTTGGCCTGCCCTCGGTTGCCGGCCAGGGCGGTCTCGTGATTCGCAACCCCAATCGGCCCAACCCGCTGGGTGACCTGGGGCAACTCGAACTTGTCGGCGACGCCGCCAACAAGGTTCGGACCCTGCTGACCGAACGGATCAACCCCGCGCTGGCCGCCCACGGCGGCTATGCCGAACTCGTCGGGGTCGAGGGAGAGAAGGCGTTCGTCACGATGGGTGGTGGCTGCCAGGGATGCTCGATGAGCGCCGCGACCCTGCAGGAGGGCATTCAGCGCGCCATTCTCGAAGCGGTGCCGGAGATCACCGAAGTGGTCGACACCACCGACCACGGGCAGGGCGAGAACCCCTACTACACCTGAGTCCGCCCGTCAGCCGGGTGAGATCGATCAGAGTAGGGCGTGCACGCTGGCGGCGATGCCCTCACCATCGAGCCCGAACCGGGCGTGAATGATGTCGGGGTCGTCGTGCGGGATGTATTCGGTGGGCACGCCGAGCACTCGGACTCGGCACGAGGCGCCGCGTTCGCCGAGCGCGTCTCGCACCTCGGCGCCTGCGCCGCCCATGCGGAGGCCATCCTCGACCGAGACGACACAGTCGTGACCGGCGATGTCGTCGACCATGGCGGGGTCGAGCGGTAGCACGACCCGCGGGTCGTAGATGGTGGCGTCGATGCCGTCGGTGGCGAGGATCGCCGCTGCCTCCTTGGCTGCGGAAAGCATCTGGCCGAAGCCGAGCAGGGCGACGCGACCGTCGCCGGTTTGGATCTTGCGGGCGGACAATCCCGACCCGACCTCACCGTGCTCGGCGTGGGCGGCCGCGCCGCGCGACCAGCGGATCGCGACCGGGCCGGTCGTGATATCCATGGCGTCCTCGAGCATCTGCTGGAGTTCCTGATAGCTCGACGGGGCGAACACCGTCATGCCCGGGACCTTCGTGAGCAGTACCAGATCGAGCACACCGTGATGGCTTGCACCGTCGGGGCCGGTGATACCGGCGCGGTCGAGACAGAAGATCACCGGGAGGCCGTGCAGGCCGACATCGAGGTTGACCTGGTCGATCGCCCGGGTGAGGAAGGTCGAGTAGACGGCGACGAGAGGGCGGAGGCCACCCATCGCCATGCCGGCTGCCGCCGTGACGGCATGCTGCTCGGCGATGCCGACATCGATGCATCGATCGGGGAAGCGTTCGCGGAAGGGCAGCAGACCGGTGGAGTCGGGCATGGCGGCGGTGATCGCCACGAGCTCGGGGTGCTGGTCGCCAAGCTTTACGAGGGTCTCGGAGAAGGCGGCGGTGTAGGAACCGGTCTTTGCGGCGCCGCCGTTGTCGGCGAGGCCGGGCTTGGCGTCGTGCATCGCCTTGATCTCGTCCTGCTCGGCCGGAGCGAACCCCTTGCCCTTCTGGGTGAGCACATGGACGACGACGGGTCCGTCGAACTCGGCAGCATTCTCGAACGCCTCTTCCATCGAGGCGATGTCGTGACCGTCGAAGGGGCCCATGTAGCGGACACCGAGATCCTCGAAGAACGCCGACGGTTCCCACATCTCGCGCACCGCCGCTTTCGACATGCGAACGCCACGGCCGATCTGCTCGCCGACCCAAGGGATGCGCTCGGCGATCTCCTCGATCTTGGCCTGTCGGCGCATATAGATCGGATTGTTGCGGATCTTCACCAGACTCTCGGACAGCCGAGAAACGGTGGGGGCGTAGGAGCGCCCGTTGTCGTTAAGAACGATCGTGACGTCGCTGCCGGCATGGCCGAGGTTGTTGAGGCCCTCGAAGGCCATGCCGCCGGTCATGGCACCGTCGCCGATCACCGCCACGATACGTCGACGGGCATCGGTGGCCTCGAAGGCCGTGGCGAGCCCGTGGGCATAGCTCAGGACGGTCGATGCGTGGGAGTTCTCGATCCAGTCGTGTTCGGACTCGCTGCGGTTCGGGTAGCCGGACAGGCCGCCGCCCTCGCGCAGGTTGGTGAAGTCGCGCGCCCGGCCAGTGAGGATCTTGTGCACGTAGGCCTGGTGACCGGTGTCCCACAGGATGAGGTCATAGGGCGACCGGAAGACCCGGTGCAGCGCAATCGAGAGCTCGACGGCACCAAGATTCGATCCGAGATGACCGCCGTGGTCGTTGACCGAGTCGATGATCAGCTCGCGAATCTGGTCGGCGAGATCGTCAAGCTCCTCGAGGGAGCGGCTGCGAAGTTCGTCAGGCCCGCTGAGGGCGTCGAGCAACATCACCCGGAAGGGTATCGCTCGGACCTGGCAAGAGCCGGGTCAGGCGGGGTGCAACCTTCAGGCCGACGCCGAGGGCGATCACACCGCCGACGGCATCAAGCCAGAAGTGGTTCGCAGTGACGATGATCGCGAACATCGTCGCAATTGGGTACGCCACAATCAGTGCCCGAGCCCAACGCCGGCGCAGCACCGGGTACAGCGCCACGGTGCACCAGATCGCCCAGGCGATGTGCAGACTCGGCATCGCTGCATATTGATTGCTGATGGATTCCATGGTGCCGGACTCGAAGGACCACAGGCCGCCGGGGTCGACCAGGGTGTCGGTGTAGTCGAGGCCGTCCTGGCACGCCCCGAACTGAGACGCGCAATTGCCGAGCAGTCGGGGTGGCATCAGCGGGAAGAACGCGAAGCCGAGGAGCGCTACACCGGTGGTGACCGCAAGGGTCGACCGCATGAACGTGTAGCGCTCAGGATGGCGGGCGAACAGCAGCACCATTGCGCCGATGGTTACCGCGAAGTGGAACGTGCCGTAGAAGACGTTCCAGAAGACGATGAACCAGTCCCACGCCAGGAAGGTGTTGTGGATCCACTCCTCGACATAGAGCCCCATCGCCTGCTCAATTTCGATGATGCGTTCGGCGTTGCGGAACGACGCGTCCCGAACCGAGTCGCCGAGTGCTGAGCCGAACTGGTTCCGGATCGCCGAGTACACGACGTAAAACGCAACCGTCAGCCCGATCTCGACCCACCACCGAAGTGGGGCGGCGTCGTCGGTGGTGTCGTCGCCGGCGTCGGACATGGGCGGAGATCGTAACCCAGAGGGGCCGGCGCGACGGGCGAGTAGGGCCGAGCTCGGGGATAGTCTGGCAATCTCTATCCGCTTTTCTCCGGAGGCGCCGTGCTCGACCACGAGCTCATCAACCGCACCTTGTCCACCGCAATGCGAACCGGCGGCGAATTCGCCGAAGTGTTCGTC
>PBTQ01000046.1 GCA_002729125.1 Acidimicrobiaceae bacterium
CCCCCCGTGCCTGCCGCTAGCGGCAGGCACACCGCTGCGGTCGGCCGGCCTGGGAGGAGGGATCCAGGCCGGCCGACCGTCGCGTGCCGTTAGTTGTTCGGAATCAACTCGGCGTTGGTCTCATCCAGGAGAGCCGCGAGTTCTGCCGGAGTGGTAGACCCCGACACGAGTTCCTGCATGCCTGGGAAGAGCACACCGAAGGTAAGTGCAGCTTCGTTACCCCAGAAGATTGTCGGAAGGTTGAAGTTGCCTGCCTCGATGGCTGCGCGGGCAGGCGCCATCACATCAGCAACCTCGTAGTCCATTTCAACGCCCATGAAGGAGTCGCCAATGGCCTGGTAGGTCGCAAGACCCGCATCAGACGAGAGGTACTCAAACCACGCATTGGCTGCGGCTTCGTTGTCGGGGGTGGAACTCATCGACCATCCCGGCGACACAGCGCCGAGGCTGCCGCTGTTCGGCATCTCCATCCAGCCGAGGTTCAGGTCCGTGTACTCGGCCAGCCCGCTGTAACCCCAGGAACCGTCTTTCATCATTGCGCAGGTCATGTCGACTGCGAAGCACTGAAGTCTGTCCTCGTAGCCGTAGCCGAGGAACTCTTCCTGGAAGATGCCCGAGTCAATCAGTTCCTCCTGCACCCATTCAATCGATGGCTGGAAGTTCTCAGCGAAAGTGGTCTCACCGGTGTAGATCAACGATTGTGCGTCGGGGTCGCTCTGGTGGATCGTGGCGTTGTAGTGGAACACGGCCTCATCAAAGAGGCTTCCGCCTTCGAATGCCAGGCCCTGGAGACCTAGCGCGTTGAACTCTTCGATGACAGCGATGTACTCGTCAACGGTCGTCGGCAACGCGATTCCGTTGTCCTCAAACAGATCAATGTTGTAGAAGATGCCGCCAATCCACGTGGTTGGCGAGTAGGAGTAGACGCCGCCGTCGTAGGCGAACGCGCCCGTGTGCGCCGGCGAGAGCGCCTTCACACCATCAAGATCCGAGAGGTCTGCCACAAGGCCTTCTCGCGCCATCCTGGTGATAGGGATCGTCACGTTGAAGACGTCTGGGAGGTCATCTACGCCTGCCAGCAGGGTGAGCCGCTCAACGTAGGTGTCAACCGGTGGCGCGTGCGAGAACTCGATTTCAACGTCCGGGAACATCTCCGCAAAGCCATCAAGTAGCGGTTGCATCCGCTCCTCGTTGTCCCAGCTCAGCATGCTCAGAGTTCCCGACACGCCGGCATCAGCCGAATCATCAGCACTCGACGAGTCACTCGCTGCATCGTCGGAACCCGACGACTCATCATCGTCGCCGCACGAGGCAGCAACGAGACTAAATACTGCGAGCATCGCCAGCAGCCATCTACTCAACTTGGTCATTTTCCCCCCAAGGGATTGTTTTTGCAGGTTCTCGTCCTGATGCCACAGAGGGTCAGGACGAGCGGAACTTCCGCTCCTGCCACTTGTCACCGCTTTTCCTGTCACGAATAGCTCTTTGCAAGGGTTTGGACCCTGCGCAGATCCTTCGTCACATGATTAACTAGCACAATTACGTTCTTGTGGTCAACCCTCACGGTCCTTCGCCGGTAACGAGAGCAGTCAAGTGCCCTCCCCACATCACAGCGATGCCGTAAGAGACCGTGCCGCGCTGCACACGAGCCACCGCCTACTTCGACGTCATGACCGAGCGACGCGTCGAGTCGGCTTTGGGAGGCATGCCAGGTTCGGACTGCTTCAAGCCGCGCAGCGTGCCAATTGACGCCGTTGTAAGAGGCTGAGCTGGGCCAGGAATGAGACTCTTAGGGTCTCAGAGTGGACGACATCTGGATGAGATCCAACCCGGCCAGTTTGGCGCACAGGTTGACCGGCCAAAGGGGTTCGTGGGGTAGCTGCAGCACGACCTCAAGGCTGAGAATGCAAAGCCGCCGGGATGTAGTTTCCGTGGGCGTCGAGAAGCTCGTCGACCATCTCGTGGATCTGCCCGAGGTCTAGCTCGGCTGCAGTGTGTGGATCGAGCATCGCAGCGTGGTACACGTGAGCGCGGTCACCCGTTTTCAGTGCCTCAACAGTCAGGCTCTGCGGGCCCAGATTGGTCTGGATCATGGCCGCAAGCTGGGGCGGCAACCGCCCGACTGATTGCGGCATCAATCCGGTCCCGTCAACTTTTGTGGGGACCTCGACAACGCAGCCATCCGGAAGATTTTCGATGTAGCCGCGGTTGGGCACGTTGGTGTAGACGACTCGTTCAGTGTTTGTTTCGATGCTGTGGATGATCTGCGGCGCGAATTCGTTACTTCGGGGGACGCACAGTTCCTCTCGCTCGTCGACTAGGCGACTGCGAAGCGCTTCCCATTCAGCATTCTGAACCTCGCAACGCCTGATGTACTCGCGAAGTGGGATTCGGTACTCTTCTACGAGATCAGGACGGTCGCGCTTGATGAACCACGGTGTGTATTCCGCAAAGTGCTCGCTTGACTCAGCGACGAAGTACCCGAGCCGGCGCATCACCTCGTAGCGAACTGCGTCTGGAAGATCCCACTCACCTCGCCGCGGCGCGTCATCTGGAGTCGGGTGAATTGACTTGAGCTCGGGATACAGGTCGCGGCCGTTGTGCCGAAGGTCGAGATAGAAGGCCATGTGGTTGATCCCGGCCGCGGTGTAGTCCAGCTCCGAGACAGGCAAGCCAAGATCATGCGCGAGGTCCTCTGCAGTCAAGGGAATCGAGTGGCAAAGGCCAAACCCAGGATGGCTCCCGAGTTCAGCTAACCCCCACATGTTGATGGCCATTGGGTTGGCGTAATTGAGCAAGATTGCATCACTGGCGAGCTCGCTGATGTCACGCGAAACCTCAACCAACTCTGGAACGGTGCGAAGTCCCCGCATGATGCCGCCGATACCGAGCGTGTCAGCGATTGTCTGCTGCAGCCCGTAACGCTCAGGAATCTCAAAATCGACCACGGTGGACGGCCGGTAGCCACCGACCTGGAACATTGTGATCACATAATCTGCTCCATCGATTGCTCGCCGACGGTCGGTGGTGGCATCCACCGTTATCGGCGCATCAAGACCCTCTCCGATCCGGTTTGCAACGATCTCTGACGTCCGGAGTCGCTCCTCATCAATGTCATGCAACGAGAAGCTCAATCGGCCCTGAAGTTCGGGAAACGCTGTCAAGTCCCCAATCAAATTGCGGGTGAAAACCGTGCTGCCAGCTCCAATGAATGCCACGCGAACCATCGCGAACTCCAACTTATCTGGCGCCTCAGCGCCGGCGAATCGCCGAATTTAGACGCGCCGCAGGCCGAAACCAAGACTTTCCTAAATTTGCGTCAGCGATGAGGCCGCTCCTGAAACCACCGTGCCAGACGTCAGCGCCACCTCGGCAGACGTAACGTTCGCCGCCACATCGACATGCCGGGTGCGTAGTCGACGATCGCCCTTCGTGTCGAGACACCCATTGACCAGTACGGTCGATCAGGGGTCATCTGACAGTTTTGCACGGGCGATACCAGACGTACGATCACAGGAACCCATCCACCACGGAACGACGGGCGAGAGAGAAATTCCACGATGCAAGAGTTCGATGTTCCCAACGTTGGCCGGTTCCCGACCGTCCGCATGCGGCGTAACCGTCGCCATCGCTGGACTCGTGAGATGGTGGCTGAACAGCACCTAACGGCAAAAGACCTCATCTGGCCCGTGTTCGTCCACGGGGGACCTGAACGCGAAGTGCCGATCCCCTCGATGCCCGGTGTGGTCCGCTATTCCCTCGATGCGGCCATCGATGCAGTCGGGCAAGCCGTCGAACTCGGTATTCCTGCGATCGCGATCTTCCCGGCTACCGACCCAACCAAGAAGACGCCTCTAGCCGAAGAGGCGGTCAACCCAAACAACCTCGTGTGCCAGGCCCTACGGAGCATGAAGCAGGCATTCGGGAACGACGTGGGCCTGCTCGCCGACGTCGCCCTTGATCCCTATTCGAGCCACGGGCAAGACGGCATCGTTCGCGACGGCTACGTCGTCAACGACGAGACGCTTGAGGTCTTGTGCCAACAGGCGGTTGTGCAGGCCGAGGCGGGCTGTGACATCGCCGCTCCCTCCGACATGATGGATGGGCGAATCGGAGCAATCCGAGCTGCGCTCGACGCCGAAAGTCGAGACAACGTCATGATCATGGCCTACGCCGCAAAGTACGCCTCAGCCTTCTATGGACCCTTCCGGGATGCGGTGGGTTCGTCGGCGAACCTGGGCCAGGGCGACAAGAAGACATACCAGATGAACCCTGCGAATGGCGACGAGGCGCTGCGAGAGGTGGCGCTTGATCTGCAAGAGGGCGCGGACATGGTGATGGTGAAGCCAGGTATGCCGTACCTCGACATCGTGCAACGGGTAAGCAGCACCTTCCAGGTCCCCACGTTCGCCTACCAGGTGAGCGGTGAGTACTCGATGCTCGCGGGCGCAGCCGACAACGGGTGGCTTGAGCGAGAGGATGTCGTGCTCGAGAGCCTGATGTCATTCAAGCGGGCGGGCGCCACAGGCATCTTGACGTATTTCGCCGTCGAGGCCGCCGCCGCGCTGCGCTGACCAAACTCAGACTCTTGTCGACCAGGCTCGGTGGAAGGCGAGCATGTCGGCAGTGAACAACCCCGGCTGCTCGCCGACGCCCCCGATCGCTGCACCGAGACGACCGTGGCCGCCGCTGATCGAAGCGACGAATGCATCGCGATCGGTGATCGTCGGGTCGGGCGCTCCGACGATCGGCAATATCATGGCCCCGTTGTTGTCGAGCATCACGGTCGGGGCACTAGGCGCAACGCTGGCTTCATCGATGGTGTGGGGATCCTCGAGTCGGTCGAAGCTGTGATGAGCGTTGGCGACGATGCGGATCGTTGCGTCACTGCCTCGCTGGCGAAGTGCGTTGACCTGCGCCTGGACTTCCTGCACCGAACACCACTCGTCCTTTTCGCCGATGATCGCCCGGTAGACGGTGGATCCGAGACCAGCGTCGACGAACTGCTGCCCGCACCAGGGGTACACCGCATAAACGGCAGCCAACCCGACTTCGGCACCCACAATCGCATCGGCAAACCGGCGATTGGCAGCGATCGTCACCGCAGACCCGCCGCGGCTGTGACCTTGTCCGGCGATACGAGCGGGGTCAAGATCAACGCGTTCGCGCAGAATTCGAAACGCAGCGAGCACATCGAACGCCGACGCCGCGAAGCTGTAGACGGTCTGCTTGGCGACCGTTGATTCGACCGAACGGGCTCCGAACGGGTCTAGAAGGCACGCCGCAAACCCCGCCGCGATTAGCGTCTCAGCGTGCTGCTCGTGGTTGGGCCCCACCCCGAGGCTCCCGGGCACGACGATCACCGTCGGCGGCCGGTCGATGCCAGGCGGGACGAACAGTTGAGCATCGATGTCGATCGGTTCACAGCCGGTGGGATCATTGATCGCTTGGTGATGGTTGATGGGGTTGGCGCTGGGAATGGTCAGCAGCTCGCCCTGCACGCCGGCATAGGTGATCGAGCGGTCTCGGAAGCGTTCGGTCTGCACGGCGACGGAACCTAGTTCACCGGGGTGCGTTCGGTGGCCGGGCGACGGTGGAGCCGGCTCAGGGCGAGCCTTCTCGACGGGCGCGCCGCAACTCGCCAAAAAAGTCTTTGAGCGCCGTGGAGCACTCGTCGCGCAAGATGTTGTGAACAACCTCGAAGTTGTGGCGTAGCCGAGGGTCGGCCGCGAAGTTGTAGACCGACCCGAGCGCGCCGGCCTCGAGATCGGGAGCTCCGATAACGACGCGGCTGATTCGCGCGTTCACGAGCGCACCGGCACACATTGCGCAGGGCTCGAGCGTCACGATGAGTTCGGCGTTGTCGAGTCGCCATGTGCCGAGCTTCTCGCAGGCGTCTCGCATTGCGAGGACCTCGGCGTGGGCGGTTGGGTCGGTGGTGAGCTGTCGCTCGTTGTGCCGCAAAGCAATGATCTCGCCATCGGCGACGACGACCGCCCCGACTGGGACGTCGCCGTGCGGTATCGCCAATTCCGCCTCAGTGAGCGCCATGCGCATCAGCGCTTCGTAATCCACGTCGTGAAGTTAGTGGCCCCTCATCACGGGTGGAAGCTTGATGGTCGAGGAGCGTGTCGCCGCAGCTGCGGGGTTTACACGGCAATCTCCCACAAGCACGCTTCGCAACGTCTCGAAACTGTGGGTGCCTTTTGCATCTGGGGAACGCAATGACGACCTCAGCCTTTCTTCGGGGCGACCATCCACTCACCGGCGTGCAACGTCTTGAGTACGAGCGCTCGATCGTCACCCCGCACGCATCACCCTGGTACTTCAGTGATCGATGACCCCTCCATGGCTTGGAGACAACGCCGATAGCCTCTTCAATACAAGCACCGACGACTCCGTGTTCGAGCGTGCCTAGCGACAGCAATGTCGCCCCACTCCCCCAAAGGTCGTCGATGACATCCCCCACAACTATTTCGCCCTTGCGCGCGCCTCGCGAGCGCTTCCACCAGGCATGGCTAAGCAACCCGAGAGACGAACTGCTGTCGGGCCTCGTCGTGGCCCTCGCCTTGATTCCGGAGGCGATCTCGTTCTCAATCATTGCCGGCGTCGATCCGAAGGTCGGCCTCTACGCCTCATTTTCTATTGCGATCATCATCTCGATCGCCGGGGGGCGCTCCGGCATGATTTCGGCCGCCACCGGAGCAATGGCACTTGTCTTGGTGCCGCTGGTGGAAGAACACGGCGTGGCCTACCTATTTGCCGCCACCGTGCTGGCAGGCGTACTCCAGATCGGCCTCGGCTACCTCGGAGTTGGCGCGCTGATGCGCTTCGTTCCTCGCACCGTGATGGTCGGGTTCGTGAACGCTCTTGCCATCCTCATCTTCCTCGCCCAGGTTCCTCACATCCTCTTGAGCGAAGACACCGATAGCTCAAGGCTGCCACTCAACCTTGCGTTCATAGGCGCTGGCCTCGTGATCATCTATGGGCTCCCCCGCCTCACCACTGCGGTGCCGTCGCCACTGGTCGCCATCGTCTTGCTTGCAGGCCTCACCATGTCGATAGGCCTCGACCTGCCAACCGTGGGCGACATGGGTGAGTTGCCAAGCGCCCTTCCCTTCTTGAGTCTTCCTGATGTGCCGTTCACGCTCGGGACACTCGGCATCGTTCTGCCTTTCGCGATTACCCTCGCCATCGTCGGTTTGCTGGAGTCGCTGCTCACCGCACAACTTCTCGACGACATGACTGAGACGACTTCTGACAAGGATCTCGAGTCCCGCGGCCAAGGCATCGCGAACGTCGCCACCGGCTTCCTCGGCGGCATGGCGGGTTGCGCCATGATCGGTCAGTCGATGATCAACCATCGCTCGGGGGGCCGGACGCGCCTTTCGACACTTGCATCGGGAGTCTTCTTGTTAATCCTGATCCTCACCCTGGGTGACCTCGTCGCCCAAATCCCCATGGCAGCCTTGGTCGCGGTGATGATCATGGTGTCGGTCGGCACGTTCAACTGGCGCAGCGTCCGCATCCCCACCCTTAGGGCTACGCCCAAGACCGAAACCACCGTCATGGTCGTGACCGTTGCCGTCGTGGTCTTCACCCACAACCTGGCATTCGGCGTGGGTGCCGGCGTCATCTTGTCGGTGGTGTTCTTCGCCCGGAACGTCTCAAGTCTGATCAAGGTCACGAGCGTCGTCGACCCCGACAACGTCGAACGGCTCTACGCCGTGTCCGGTGAGTTGTTTTTCGCCTCGACCAACGACTTAGTCCACGCCTTTGACTACGACTCGGTCAAGGTCAGCTACGTGGAGATCGATCTCAGCACCGCCCGTATCTGGGATACGTCAGCCGTCGCTGCGCTCGATGCGGTTGTTGCGCGGTTTGCTGATCGGGACATTGAGGCCCATCTCGTGGGTCTCAACCGTCACGCTGAGGCGCTGCACTCCCGGACCAGCGGAACGGTCGGCACCCACTAATTTGCTCACTGCGGCTGACGGCGGTGAGGCGCAGAAGCGATCGCCGCAATCATCAACGGTCCGCTGTGACCAATCCGTGACCACGCTGGCCAAAAAGAACAATTCCGGGGCCTGGCTGCCCCGGAATCTCAGTGTTCTTGGTGGTGTCGGAGGGGGGACTTGAACCCCCACGCCCTTACGGGCACTGGCACCTTAAGCCAGCGCGTCTGCCAATTCCGCCACTCCGACGTGGACACCCGGGAGACCCGGATGCGGTGACAAAGCGTAGCGCAGCGACGTGGGTGCGCCACCCCCCAATCGCGCCGGAGGCAACGCCCCTGGGACCAAGCCCTAGAAGATCAGGCCATAGGCGATCGAGGTGAACCCGAACACCAGTGCAGCAAGCACGGTGATGCGATCGAGATTGCGTTCAACCACAGTCGAACCGGCGGCTGCTGCGCCAGCGCCGCCACCGAACATGTCGGAAAGGCCACCACCTTTGCCGCTGTGCAGAAGCACAAGAAAGACCAAGGCGAGCGCAGAGAGAATGTGCAGCGGGGCGACGATCCAGATCACGGCTGACAGGATAACGAAACAACCGGCCCGATCGGCACTCTTGACCAGGCGGGCTCAGGATCAGGCCTGATAGATCCGGTACTTGACGATCCGGGAAAAGTCCTCGGCGTCGAGACTTGCGCCACCGACAAGAGCGCCGTCGATATCAGGCTGGGCCATGAGTTCGGGTGCGTTACCGGGCTTCACCGAGCCGCCGTATTGGATGCGCACCGACTCCGCCGTTTTAGCGCCGAAGGTCTCAGCGATCCGAGATCGGATGTGGGCACACATCTCCTGCGCGTCGCCCGGGGTGGCCGTTTCCCCTGTGCCGATCGCCCAGATCGGCTCATACGCGATGACGATGTCCTCGACGATCTCCGGCTTGAGTCCTGCCAGCGAACCAGCGAGCTGTTCGGCGACGCGGGCCTGCGCCCGACCCTCCGTGCGGTCCTCAAGCGTCTCTCCCACACACACAATCGGGGTCATACCCGCTTGGAGCACCGCAGTGGCCTTGGCGTTGACGACCTCATCGGTCTCGCCGAACAGTTCACGCCGTTCGCTATGGCCGACGATCACGTACTTCACGTCGAGTTTGTCGAGCATTCCGACCGACACCTCGCCGGTGAACGCACCCTTCTCGGCCTGGTGCACGTTCTGCGCACCAAGGGAAACGGGGATGTTGTCCGCCTGCAGAACGGTCTGCACCGAACGCAGGTCGGTGAACGGCGGATGTAACGAGACATCGCAGGCCTCGTAGTCGTCCTTCTCAATCGCATACGCCAACTTCTGGACCGTCTGGATGGCCTCGAAGTGGTTGTGGTTCATCTTCCAATTACCGCTGATGAGCGGCTTCCGGTTACCGGACATTCGGTGCTCCTCTCAGGGCCTCGAGACCGGGCAAATCGCCCTTCTCGATCAACTCCAATGATGCGCCGCCGCCCGTGGACACATGGTCCATGTCGCGGTCGACCTTGAACTGTTTGGCAGCAGCAGCGCTGTCGCCACCGCCGACGATTGTGAACGCCTTCGTGTCGGCCATTGCCTGCGCGACGGCACCGGTGCCGCCGGCGAATCGGGGATCCTCGAAGACCCCCATCGGACCGTTCCAGAGGACGGTGCCGGCCTGATGTATGACATCACCGAACTGGGCCGCAGAACCTGGACCGATGTCGACCCCCATCCAACCGTCGGGGATCTCCACACCGATCTGGCGGACATCGCCGCCCGCTTCCGGTTCGAACAGCCTCCCGTCGGGACCCATGGCGGTGATGTCGTAGGGGAGATGAATCGTCTTCGGGCCGCCGAGGATGGCCTTGCAGGTACCGACCATGTCGTTCTCGCACAGCGACGAGCCGATGTTGTGTCCCTTCGCCTTCAGGAAGGTGAAGCACATACCACCGCCGACGATCAACGAATCAACATGTTCGAGCAGGGCCTCGATGACCGCAAGCTTGTCGCTGACCTTCGACCCGCCCATGACCGCGACGAACGGCCGGCGCGGACGGTCATTCATCCCGCCGAGCACCTCAACCTCACGGTGCAGGAGACGGCCAGCCGCTGATGGGAGAAAGTGCGGGGGCCCAACGATCGATGCATGCGCGCGATGGGAAGCCCCGAACGCGTCGTTGACGTAAGCGTCGTGACCCTCGATGAGCGCCTGGACGAAGGCGGAATCATTTGCGGTCTCACCCGGACCGAACCGGAGGTTGTCGAGCAAGGTCACCTCGGGGAGCCACTCAGCGAGCTTCGCACGCACCGGCGCAACGCTGTAAGCCGGGTCGGGCTCGCCTTTCGGGCGGCCAAGGTGAGTGCAGGCAGTGACGCTCGCCCCGGCCCCGAGCAGGTAGCGCAGCGTGGGGACCGCTGCTCGGATCCGAAGATCGTCGGTGATGTGCCCATCGCTGATGGGAACGTTGAAATCGGCCCGGACCAGGACGGACTTGCCGCTGAGATCGCCCAGATCTTCCAGGCGGGGAACGTCGATCATTCCCTACTTGCTAGCAGCCTTCGTGGCCCGCTTGGCGGCCTTCTTCACCGGAGCCTTCTTCTTCCCGACCGTCACGGCGAGATCGACGAGACGGTGGCTGTAACCGGTCTCGTTGTCATACCAACCGAACACCTTGAAGAGGTTGCCGCTGCCCTGGGTGAGCGGAGCGTCAAACACACACGAGGCACGGTTCCCGACGATGTCCGACGACACGATCGGCGCCTCGCTGTAGTCGAGAACCTTGCGAAGCGGGCCGGACCTGGCGGCCGCGTTAAACGCTGCGTTGATCGCATCAACGTCGGTCTTCTTCTTTGTCACGACGGTGAGGTCGGTAAGGGAACCAGCCGGGATGGGCACCCGGATCGCCGAGCCGTCAAGCTTGCCGTCGAGCTTCTTCACAACGAGGCCAATGGCCGAGGCGGCTCCCGTCGACGTCGGGACGACGTTGACAGCAGCAGCGCGAGCGCGCCGCGCATCGCGATGCGGACCATCGACCAGCTGCTGATCACCCGTGTAGGCGTGGATGGTGGTCATCAAGCCCTGCTCAAGCCCGAACGCCTCCTCGAGGACCTTCACCATCGGTGCCAGGCAATTCGTCGTACACGACGCGTTCGAGATGATGTGCTGCCGAGCCGGGTTGTACGTGTCGTCGTTGACGCCCACGACGAAAGTGCCGTCGGCGTCGCCAGACGGAGCGGAGATGATGACCTTGTTGGCGCCGGCGCCCAGATGGGCCGAGGCGGCGTCCTTTCCGGTGAAGAAGCCGGTCGACTCGATGACGACATCGACACCGAGGTCACTCCAAGGGAGATCCGCCGGGTCGCGTTCGGACAACACCGAGAGGCGCTGGCCGTCGACGATGATCGATGACTTGGTCGCCTTGACGTTGCCCGGGTAGGGCCCGGCGACACTATCGTGCATGAGCAGGTGCGCCATGGTCTCGATAGAGCCCAGGTCGTTGACTGCGACGACGTCGATGGCAGCGCCCCGCTCCTTGGCAGCACGGAAAAAGTTTCGGCCAATGCGACCGAAACCGTTGATGGCGACGCGAACAGTCACGAGAACTCCTCTATGGATGGCAAACGAGGCGTCGTCCAACGGCGTTGGCGAACGGCGGAGAGTTACGAGACTAGGTCGAAGAGCGCCGCCGCGAGCCGTCGTGGATCGTGGGCAGATTGGAGCGCTCCAACAAGCTCGTAAGACCGGACTCTATCCCGATAATGGCCGGGAATGTAGGAGTTTGCATCCACAATGATCACATCCGGGCTGATGCCGTGGCGCTCCACCGCGTCGATGTAGTCGTCGAGGTCGTATCCGTCGGTCTCCCCGGGCTCAGCAGAGAGATTCGCGACATAGGCGAGCGTGCCCGAGCGACGCTGAAGCGCTGCCGCCACGCCGGGCACAACCGGTGCGAGCACACTTGAGTAGAGCGAACCAGGGCCCAAAACGATCAGGTCGGCGTCGACGATTGCCTCGTTCACAGCAGCCGGCACGTCGGGATCCGCCGGCGAGAACCTCAGGCTGCGGATCGCTCCACTCTCACTGATTGCGACCTGGCCTTTGACAGTGCCGCGTTCGGCGTTGGCGACGAGGTCGACGGCCACCGACGTCGCTGGCAACACTCGTCCACGGGCACCTAACATCTCGACCAGGGTGTCCATCACCACGACTGGATCGGGTTCCAGCTCCAGCATCGCCGCCAACATGACATTGCCCGCGGGATGGCCGGCGAGCACGCCACTCTCGAAACGGTGCTCCAGCACATCCCGCATCAACCCCTCAGGGGTCAATGCGGCAAGACAACGGCGTATGTCCCCGGGAGCGACGATGTCGAGATCTCGGCGGAGCCGACCCGACGAACCTCCGTCATCGGCGACGGATACCACACCGACCAGCGACGAGGCACAGTCGACCATCGCTTCGAGCACGGTCGACAGGCCGTGCCCACCCCCGATCGCGACGACCGACGGGCCGGTCACTTGTCGATATCCCGGTGAACGATCGCCGGCGCGTGCCCGAGCTTGTCGAGCGCCTCGGCCACCCTTTCCGCGATTGCGACCGACCGATGACGGCCACCGGTACACCCGAACGCAACGGTCAGGTACGACTTCCCCTCCTGCACATAGAACGGGAGGATCAGGGCCAGTAACCGTTCGAGGCGGGCCAGGAACGCACCCGTGACAGGTTGCTCAAGCACATAGTCGGAAACGGCTTCATCAAGCCCCGTCTGAGGCTGCAAGTCCTCGACCCAATGCGGGTTCGGCAAGAACCGACAGTCGAACACCAGGTCAACATCAAGCGGGATGCCGTGCGTGTAGCCAAACGACGTGACCGTCGTTCGCATCGCCGTCTCCGATCCGCCTGCGGAGAACGCCTCTGCCATTCGGGAGCGCAACTGGTGGACGTTGAGCTCCGTGGTGTCGATGACGAGGTCGGCCTCGGCTCGCAGCGACTCAAGCGCCTGACGTTCCGCCTCGATCACCTCCGTGAGCGTGCCCGACATGACGCCCTCGAATGGGTGACGACGCCGGCTCGACTCGTAGCGACGCACGAGGATGTCGGTCGAAGCATCGAGAAAAACAAGCTGGAGGCGTTCGACCTGCTGGCGCAGATCACCGATCAGAGGCACGACGACCTCGTGCTGCCTGCCCGTGCCCACGACCAGCGCCAATCGATCACCGGTCGTCCCGGAACCATCGGCGAGCTCGGCAACCTTCGGGATGAGTGCAGGAGGAAGGTTGTCCATAACAAACCAGCCGAGATCCTCGAGGTTGTTTCCGGCCGTCGAGCGACCGGCACCGGACATCCCGGCAACGACAACGACTTCGCTCACGTCGCCTCCGATCCGGTATCGGGCTTGTCGGCAATCAGGGCCAACAGCCGAGGCGTGGTGCGAACCACCTCGTGCTCGTACTCCTCCGCTTTAGCGATAAAACCCGGGGGCGGGGCCGGCTCGCGCATCTCCCGCAGCACGAGCCCTGCCTCGATGAGACCGTTTACGTAGTGGCTGAGCGGACGGTGGACAAAGCGCACGAACACGTCCTTCTGCACCTCTTCGACCGTGACCGCACCTCGCAGGTACGGCCCGATCCGCCAATACGTTTCGGGAGGCTCGATCGTATGGTCGACGATCATCCCACTGTCGGGTGTCTGCAACAGAGGGTGATTGAGAAAAAAGGCAAAGCGGCCACCGGGACGCAGTACCCGAGCGATCTCCGCAAACGCCGTCGCTACGTCGTCCACGTGTTCGAAGACGAGACACACCACGACGGCGTCGACGCTGCCATCGGCAATCGGTAGGGCCTCGCACCCTGACTGCGCGTACGCCGGCCCGCCGGCCCGGTCGCGTCCGACCTCGACCTGGCTCCGGGTCGGGTCGAGCCCGACCGCAAACCCGCCGCGGGCTGCAATCACCGCCCGGGCAATCTGACCTTCTCCCGTGCCGACGTCGAGTAACCGCTCGAAGCCATCGGTGAACTCAAGCGCAAGAGGAATGATCTGTTCGACGTATTCAGGATCGACTCCGTCGGTGAACTCTCGTTGCCACCAGTCGGCGTGTTGGTCCCAAAGCGGCTGACTCATCAAGGCAAGAATGCCTGACGCAAACCGCCAAGGGTGTCACCCGGCCGGCCGATGGAGCGCCTGGAAGACATTCTCCGCCACCTCATCCGGGAGCCAGGACAGCTCCTTGAGCGTCTCAAGATCGGCCTGCTTGACCGCGTTGACCCCGCCAAGTGCCTTGGTGAGACGCTTCTTGCGAGTCGGACCAAGCCCAGGAATCCCGTCGAGCGCGGACTTCGTCATCCGCTTGTCGCGCAGCTGACGATGAAAGGTGATGGCAAATCGATGGCTCTCATCGCGAATCCGCTGGAGCATGAAGAGCGCCTCCGACTGGCGAGGAAGCCTTATCGACTCGCTTTTTCCGGGAACGAACACCTCCTCGAACTGCTTCGCCAACGAGATAACGGCAATCTCCTCGCGCAACCCCAGCTCATCGAGAACCCGCACCGCCGATGTGAGCTGTCCCTTCCCGCCGTCGACCACCAGTAAATGCGGCGGATACGCGAACTTGCCATCACGCTCCTCGATCGGCCGGTCACGATCAGCGAGGTAGGCCGTGAAGCGGCGGGGGAGTACCTCTTCCATCGCAGCGAAATCGTCGTTGCCGTCGACCGTCTTGATCTTGAAGCGTCGGTACTCCGATTTCTTGGGCAGACCGTCCTCGACCACGACCATCGAGCCGACATAGTCGGTGCCCTGGATATGGCTCATGTCGTAGCACTCGATTCGCAGCGGAGCATGGGGAAGGTCGAGATGCTCCTGCAACTCGTTGAGCGCGCGAGCACGACTGTTGTGGTCGCTGCTGCGCTTGAGCCGATGCCGAGTGAAGCTCTCCTCTGCGTTCTGGGTGACCGTCGCATGGAGCTTGCGCTTGTCACCTCGCTGCGGGACCCGGATGGTGACCTTGCTCTCTCGCAGCTCCGACAACCACTCCTCGTACAGAGAAGGATCCTTCGGCAACTCGGGGACGAGGACCTCCTTAGGCCACCCGATGGGGTTGTCGTCGAAGTACAGCCGCTCGAGCACCCGGCTCACGAGTTCAGGCCGGTCGAGTTCCTCGGCCTTGTCGACAACGAAACCGCGACGCCCCATGACCCGACCCTTACGGACGAAGAACACCTGCACGGCCGCTTCGAGTTCGTCGTCGTGAATCCCAATGACGTCGGCGTCCTCGTTCTTTGGGAACACCATCTGCTGCTTCTCGATGGCCTTGCGGACTGCCGAGAGACGATCACGCAGATGAGCTGCGAGCTCGAACTCCAGATCCTCTGAGGCCTGCTCCATCTGACGCTCGAGTTCGTCGACAACCTCATCGGTGTCGCCTTCGAGGAAGCGCACCAGCTCGATTACCAAGTTGTCGTAAGCGTCTTTCTCGATTTCACCAACGCACGGGCCTGCGCACTTCTGGATGTGAAACAACAGA
Source organism: Acidimicrobiaceae bacterium (assembly GCA_002729125.1). Lineage (GTDB taxonomy): Bacteria > Actinomycetota > Acidimicrobiia > Acidimicrobiales > Aldehydirespiratoraceae > UBA11606. The sequence goes on from PBTQ01000046.1 coordinate 15,482, forward strand.
CACGGCTTGCCCAACCGCTCGTGATGCCGAAACTTGTTGTCGGTGCAGGTTCGAATCGGGAACGTGCGCAACAGGAGATCGAGTGTGTCGCGGAGGGCGTAGGCCTGGCCGTAGGGGCCGAAATAGCGATTGCCCTTCTTGCGCTTCCCTCGCATCACCATCGCCCGGGGCCAGTCATCGAGGGTGGTGACGGCTAGGAACGGATACGACTTGTCGTCCATGTAGCGGACGTTGAACCGCGGCTTGTGGCGCTGGATGAGCGTGTACTCCAGCATCAAGGCCTCGACCTCGTTGCCGACCTGTATCCACTCCACCGTCTCGGCGGTCTCAACCATCTGCCGGGTGCGGGTGTGGAGGTTGCGCGGATTCTGGAAGTAGTTGGAGAGGCGCGACCGAAGGCTCTTCGCCTTGCCGACGTAGATCCCCCGCCCCTCGGCGTCTTTGAATTGATACGAGCCAGGAGCGTCGGGGATCGTCCCGGCTGGCGGTCGCTGCACCATCACCTCCGAGACTAGAGCGAGGGCGCCGTGACCAGCCCGACGGGGCGGACCTCCTCACCGATGGGCGTCAGTCGAGCAACGGCGCCAGGAAGCGACCGGTATAACTCTCGGGGATCTGCGCAACCGCTTCGGGCGTGCCCTCAGCGACGATCGCGCCGCCCCCGGAACCACCCTCGGGGCCAAGATCGATCAACCAGTCGGCCGTCTTGATCACGTCGAGGTTGTGCTCGATCACCAGCACCGAATTGCCCTGATCAACGAGCCGTCCGAGCACGCCAAGAAGTTTGCGAATGTCCTCGAAATGCAGGCCTGTGGTGGGCTCGTCGAGGATGTAGATCGTGTGGCCGGTGGAACGCTTGGCAAGCTCGGATGCCAGCTTGACCCGTTGGGCCTCGCCACCCGACAGAGTCGGCGCCGGCTGACCGAGGCGGACATACCCGAGACCAACATCGACCAGCGTTTGCATATGCCGGGCGATGGGCGGCTGATTCGAGAAGAACTCAAGTGCTTCCTCGATCGGCATCGCAAGCACTTCGGCGATGTTCTTGCCCTTGAACGTGATCTCGAGCGTGTCGCGGTTGTACCGCTTGCCCTTGCAGACCTCACACGGAACATAGACATCCGGGAGAAAGTGCATCTCAATCTTGATCGTGCCATCACCCTGGCAGGCATCGCAGCGCCCGCCCTTCACATTGAAGCTGAACCGGCCCGGCTGGTAGCCGCGAATATTGGCCTCGTTGGTCTGGGCGAACAGCTTGCGAATGTGGTCGAAGACACCCGTATAGGTGGCGGCGTTCGAACGAGGGGTCCGCCCGATCGGCGACTGGTCGATGGCGATGACCTTGTCGAGCTGCTCCATGCCCTCGATGCGCTTGTGGAGGCCGGGCGGCACCTTCGAGGTATAGATCCTCTGCATCAACGACCGCAGCAGGATCTCATTGACAAGGGTCGACTTTCCCGAACCGGACACGCCCGTGACACAGACGAACTTGCCGAGCGGGAACTCGACGTTGACGTCTTTGAGATTGTTCTCCTCCGCACCCACGACCGTGACGACGTCGCCGTTCCCATGACGACGAGTACCCGGCACCGGGATCGAACGCTTCCCGGAAAGGTACTGGCCAGTGATGGAGTCCTTGTTCTTAAGCAGCTGCTTGTAGGTGCCGCTGTGCACGATGACGCCGCCATGCTCGCCGGCCCCCGGGCCGATGTCGACGATGTGGTCGGCGACCTTCATCGTGTCCTCGTCGTGCTCGACGACCAGCACGGTGTTACCGAGATCGCGCATCCGGACAAGCGTCTCGATGAGCCGCTGGTTATCGCGCTGATGCAGGCCGATCGAAGGTTCGTCGAGGACGTACAGCACACCGACCAGACCAGAACCGACCTGCGACGCGAGCCGGATGCGCTGGGCTTCGCCACCGGCGAGGGTCGCTGCGTTGCGCGACATCGAGAGGTAATCGAGGCCTACATCAAGGAGGAAACCTAGGCGAGCGTTGATCTCCTTGAGAACCTGTTCGGCAATGATCGAGTCGCGCTCGTTGAGTTCGAGTTCGCCAAGCGTCTTGGCCGCATCGGCGATCGACATCGAACAGAGATCGCTGATGTTGTGCCCGTCGATCGTGACGGCGAGCGAGAGCGGGTTGAGACGAGCACCGCTGCACACCTGGCACGGCACTTGCCGCATGTAACCCTCGATCTGCTCGCGGGTGGCGTCGCTCTCAGCCTCGTCGTGGCGTCGCATCAGATACGGGATCACGCCCTCGTACCGGGCCTGGTAGGTGCGGGTGCGACCGTACCGATTCTTGTAGCGAACCTGAACCCGCCCCTTCACGCCCTTGCCGTGCAGAAGGAGATCCCGCTGCTTCTTGGAAAGCTGCTCCCACGAAAGATCCTGGGGGATCTCGTAGACATCGCAGATCGATTCGACCAGTCGCGAAAAATAGCGACTACGACCGCCTGCCCACGGCTGAATCGCTCCGCCCGCAATGGTCTGCTCCTGGTCAGGGATCACGAGCCGAGCGTCGACCTCAAACACCGTGCCGAGACCATCGCAGTGTGAGCAGGCCCCATACGGGGAGTTGAACGAGAAATTGCGTGGTGCGAGCTCATCGAAGGACTTGCCGTCGCTGGGGCGAGACAGGTGTTGGCTGAAAACGATGGTCTCGGGCTCACCATCCTTCGGGACGATCTGGAGTTCGGCGATGCCTCCCGTGAGGTTGAGCGCCGTCTCGATCGAGTCGGTGAGCCGACGGTCGATCCCTTCGCGCAACACGAGACGGTCGACGACAACGGAGATGTCGTGGGTCTCGTACCGTTCGAGCTCAAGTTCGTACTCCTCGTTGAGGTCGACGAGCTGCTTGTCGACGATGGCTCGGACGAACCCCTGACCGGCGAAGTCGGCGAGCAGGGTGTCGTAAGTGCCCTTTCGGCCCTTGACGACCGGAGCAAGGACCTGGAACCGCAGCCCCTCCTCCATCGTCAAGATTTTGTCGACGATCTGCTGCGGTGTCTGGCGCACCAGTTCTTCGCCGGTCTCGGGATCGTGAGGGATACCGATGCGCGCGAACAGGAGCCGCAGATAGTCGTAGACCTCGGTGACGGTGCCGACAGTCGACCGGGGATTCCGGCTTGCGGACTTCTGGTCAATCGAGATGGCCGGAGAAAGCCCTTCGATGAAATCGACGTCGGGCTTGTCCATCTGCCCCAGGAACTGGCGGGCGTAGGCGCTTAGTGACTCGACGTAGCGTCGCTGCCCTTCGGCATAGATCGTGTCGAACGCCAGGCTCGACTTGCCCGACCCGGACAGACCGGTGAACACGATGAGCTTGTCGCGCGGCAAGTCGAGATCGACCTCACGGAGATTGTGTTCACGGGCGCCCTGGATGACGAGACGATCGGCCACCGTCGCACTCTAGCCGTGCACACGGTGCCGAACGCTTGTTCGGCACCGCAGAAATATGCCGGTCCGAATCAGCCCGAGACGTGACCGGCGAACGAGCTAGCGCATCTCCCGGAGCTCCCGCTTGAGGTCCTTGACCTCATCGCGCAGGCGGGCGGCGTACTCGAAACGAAGATCGACCGCCGCGTCGCGCATCTCCTGCTCGAGATTACGGATCAAACGCTCCAACTCGTCCTCGGGCAAGTCGCTGAGATCGTCGGTCGCCCGGCGACGATCACTGAGCTCGGACAACTTGTCGGGCACCGGCGCTCGCTCTTCGGCCGGCCGGATCATCGACAAGATGTCAGTGATCTCTTTCCGGACCGACTGCGGGTTGATTCCGTGCTCTTCGTTGTACCGCTGCTGCAGCCCACGGCGTCGCATTGTCTCGCTGATCGCTCGCTGCATGGAATCGGTCATCTGATCGGCGTACATCACGACCTCGCCGGCAACGTTTCGAGCAGCACGACCGATCATCTGAATCAGCGACGTTTGGCTGCGCAGGAACCCTTCCTTGTCGGCATCGAGGATGGCGACGAGCGACACCTCGGGAAGGTCAAGGCCCTCCCGGAGCAGATTGATGCCGACGAGCACGTCGAACTCGCCGAGCCGGAGATCCCGCAGGATCTCGATGCGTTGGATCGTGTCGACCTCGCTGTGGAGGTAGCGCACCCGAATACCGAGCTCCAGGAGGTACTCGGTGAGGTCCTCGGCCATCTTCTTCGTGAGGGTGGTGACAAGAACCCGTTCGTCCTTCTCGACTCGATCCTTGATGAGTTCGTGCAGGTCGTCGATCTGACCCTTCGTGGGCTTCACGACGACCTCGGGATCGATGAGCCCGGTGGGGCGAACGATCTGTTCGACGACCTGGGTCGAGACCTGCAGCTCGTAGTCACCCGGTGTCGCTGAGAGGAAGACGACCTGGTTGAGCCGCGCCATGACCTCCTCGAACGTCAGCGGGCGGTTGTCGGCCGCCGACGGGAGCCGGAACCCGTGCTCGATCAGTGTCGACTTTCGGGACCGGTCACCCTCGTACTGGCCGTGCAGTTGCGGTACGGCGACGTGGCTCTCGTCGATCACGAGAAGCCAATCCTCGGGGAAGTAGTCGAGCAGGGTGTACGGCGGCTCGCCGTAGGCCCGTCCGTCGATCGGACCAGAGTAATTCTCGATGCCGTTGCAGTAGCCGACCTCCTGCATCATCTCGAGGTCGTACTCGGTACGCATGCGAAGGCGTTGAGCCTCGAGCAGCTTGCCGTCGTTCTCGAACGCAGCCAGCTGCGTCTGCAGCTCCGATTCGATCCTTTCGATCGCTGCCTGCATCCGCTGTTCACTGGTGGCGTAGTGCGTCGCGGGAAAGATCACGAGCTCCTCGAGCGCTTCCAGCCGCTCCCCCGTCAAGGGGTCGACCACGGTGATCTGCTCGATCTCATCGCCGAAGAGTTCGATGCGGACGGCCGTCTCGTCGTAGGCAGGGTGGACCTCGATTGTGTCGCCTCTCACTCGAAACTTGCCGCGTACGAGATTCATGTCGTTGCGCTCGTACTGAAGCTCGACGAGCCGTTTGAGGATCGAACGCTGGCCGTGCTCTTCGCCGGTGCGCACCACGAGCAGCTGGGTCTCGTATTCCTCCGGCGAGCCCAGGCCGTAGATCGCCGAGACCGAAGCCACCACGATCGTGTCGCGGCGGGTGAGCAGCGAGGAGGTGGCCGAGTGACGAAGCCGATCGATCTCGTCGTTCACCGACGAGTCCTTCTCGATGTAGGTGTCGCTCGAGGGCATGTACGCCTCGGGCTGGTAGTAGTCGTAGTAGGAGACGAAGTACTCGACCCGATTGTCGGGGAAGAACTCCTTGAGCTCGTTCGCAAGCTGTGCAGCAAGCGACTTGTTGGGCGCGAGCACGAGGGTGGGCCGCTGCACCTGCTCGATGGTCCAGGCGATCGTGGCGCTCTTGCCTGAACCGGTGATGCCGAGCAGCGTCTGAAAACGATCACCCGCCTCGATGCCCGACGAGAGCGCCTCGATCGCAGCCGGCTGATCTCCGGCAGGCACGAACTCAGCGTCGACCCGAAACGGGTTCTTCGCCGATGAGACCGTCACGGGAGGCATGAGTCCAACCTAGCCAAGGGGCACGACACGCTCATCGCTGAGCGCAGGGCCGGGGGCGCGGTGACAGCGTCTCAGACGGCCGTCTCGCCGGCATCGTCGCTGGTCGCCTCGGACTCAGGAGTCCGATGACGCAGGGACTGCATCCAAGCCCAGGCGTTATCAACCTGGATGTCAAGGTCGCCGAACGGACCAGAGTTGTCGATGACCACATCGGCAACGGCACGGCGATCTTCTCGACTTGCCTGGTTGGCCATACGCGCTCGCGCGTCGCCTTCCGAGAAGGCGCGAAACTCGACGAGACGCTCGACGGCGATATCCGTGTCGACGTCGACCACCACGATCCCGGACAGGTTTGCGTAACGATCCTTGTCGGAGGTGCCGTCGGCCCTCACGAGCAGCGGGATGTCGAGCACGACGATCGCATCGGTGCCGAGCACCGCTTCGCGCTGGGCTTTCATCTCCTCCCCGACCGCAGGGTGGACAAGGCCATTGAGCGCGTTCAGTTCGTCCTCATCGTTGAACACGATCTCGGCGACCGCTTGGCGGTCGAGGCTGCCGTCAGCAGACACAATCGCGTCGCCCCAGCGTTCGACCATGCCGACGAAGACCGAGCCGCCGGGAGCTTGCAGCTCTCGAACGATGCGATCCGCGTCGATCAACACGGCGCCCCGCTCCACGAGTAGGTCGGCAACGGTCGACTTGCCGGATCCGATGCCGCCAGTGAGTCCGATCTCGATCACGCCGGCGAGCGTAGTGATCACGCCGTCGTGACCGCCACACGGTGATGAATCCGCACGCCATTGGGGCCAGTGACACAGCCGAGGGGAGGACGTCGCAAAAACGGCAGAGCGGCAGTACCCCCGCCAGGTACCGCCGCTTTGACCTTCGACATCAGATGGCCGAATCGTTCGATCGGGCCCTTCGGCCCGGCGGATCACTCCTCTTCGGAGACCTCCACCTCGACCTCTTCTTCGACCTCGACGTACTCGTACTCGACGCCCGCTTCGCCTTCGGTGGGTTGGTCACCGTGCTCGGCGAAGAACTCCTCCCAGGCAGCCTGGCCTTCGGAGGCGGTATCGCCGCCGATGTAATTGCCGTCGGAGTCGTAAGCGTGCTCGCCGAATGCCTCCTGGTATTCGGCGGCGACCTCGCCACCCTCGGCGGCCTGCTTGATCGACAGGCTGATGCGGCGACGCTGCAGGTCGAGATCGATGATCTTCACCCAGAGTTCTTCGCCCGGGGTGACGACCTGCTCGGGCAGATCGACGTGGTGAGCCGACATCTCCGAGATGTGGACCAGACCCTCGATACCTTCACCCACCTGGACGAACGAACCGAACGGCACGAGCTTGGTGACCCGGCCGTAGACGAGCTCGCCGACCCGGTGACTCGAGGCAAACTCCTGCCACGGATCCTGCTGGGTGGCCTTCAGCGACAGGCTGATGCGCTCGCGGTCGAGGTCGACCTCGAGCACCTCGATGTCGATCTCGTCGCCGACCGTGACGACCGATGACGGGTGATCGACGTGCTTCCACGACAGCTCCGAGACGTGCACGAGGCCGTCCATGCCGCCGAGGTCGACGAAGGCACCGAAGTTGACGACGCTGGACACCACGCCCTTGCGACGCTCGCCAGGCTTAAGGTTGTCAAGGAACGCTCCACGCTGCTCCTTCTGGGTCTCTTCGAGCCAGCTGCGACGGCTGAGCACCACATTGTTGCGGTTCTTGTCGAGCTCGATGATCTTGGCCTCAATCTCATTCCCGATGTACGGCTGGAGATCGCGGACTCGACGGAGCTCGACGAGTGAGGCCGGAAGGAAGCCTCGCAGGCCGATGTCGACGATCAGGCCACCCTTGACCACCTCGATGACCTGGCCCTTGACCACACCGTCGGCTTCCTTGAGTTCTTCGACCTTGCCCCAGGCACGCTCGTACTGGGCCCGCTTCTTCGACAGGACGAGGCGGCCTTCCTTGTCTTCCTTGGTGATGACAAGGGCTTCGATGCGCTCGCCCATCGACACGACCTCGTTGGGGTCGACGTCGTTGCGGATGCTCAGCTCACGGCTCGGGATGACACCCTCGCTCTTGTAGCCGATGTCAAGGAGGACTTCGTCCTGGTCAACTCGGACGACGGTGCCCTCAACGAGCTGCCCGTCCTCCACGAGGACCATGGTGGAGGTGTAGGCCTCTTCGATGTCGACGCCACCGAGGTCTGCGTCGATGATCTGGCGGGGGATGTAGTTGCCCTCGGAATCGAAGGTTCCGAATTCTGGGGCGCTGGTGACGGTCATGGGATTTTTCTCGGCGAATCGAGGTACCCAGGCGGTATCGGACCGCGTAGGCCTGTCAGGCAGACAGCCCCCGCACGCTATCGGACCCGCGACGCGACTGTGCACGGAGCCGAACCACCAGTTCGTTAGTGGCCGAGCCGCCCGATCCGTCGGACCGGTCAGGCGATCTCTGCCGTGCCGATCTCGGTCTTGCGTCGGGCGAAGTAGTCGACGAGTTCAGCGCGAATCGCGTCTGCGCACCATTCCCGCGCACCGTGCCCCTAGCGCGACGCGATAACCAGGAATTCCGGCGCCTCGGTGTCCGGTGGCCGCAGTGACCAGTTACCGGGCTCCGCAGCACCGAGCGACTCAACCGTGAGTCCCACTGTCGAACACAACAGCCGGAGTTCTCGCGGCGTGAAGCAGGTGGTCCAGAGATCGACATCGGCCGCTGCTCCCCCGCTGTCGCGCACCTCGGTGGCCTCGCGATGGACACCGCGTTCCGCGTCGAAGTCGTTGCCGTCGAGCAGGTTGGCCGCCTGGAGGTAGGCGTTGAAGGCTGTGAACACGACCATCCCGCCCAGTCGGACGGCTCGGGCCATGCCGTCGAGGATCTCTGCGTCGGGATCGAGGGACGGCCCCGCTGCCGGCCCGCCGCTCATCCCGAACGCACCCTGGCAGACCGACAACACGAGGTCGAACTCTGCGGCGAACGTCATCGCTCGAGCGTCGAGTCGCTCGAAGGTCACGCCTGGAGGGGGGTCGGCGAGGGCAACGTCGATGAATGTCTGGCTGATGTCGACACCATGCACGACGAACCCACGCCGACCGAGTTCGTGCGCGTGCCTGCCAGGGCCGCAGCCGACGTCGAGAATGCGCGCCCCCGGCTTGAGCGGGACCCGCTGCAGCAGTTCGTCGACCTCCTTGGCCGTGCCCTTCGTGAACGAATAGCGGAGGTACGCCGCCCCCATGTGGTCGGCGAGTTCCTCGAACCAGTGATCTGGGCCTTGGGGTTCCACGACCGACATCATGGCGCCCGTGACCACACCAGGCCGACGTCAACGTCTCGAGTTAATCATCGATCGCGATGGACCCAC
>PBTQ01000047.1 GCA_002729125.1 Acidimicrobiaceae bacterium
CACGGCTTGCACCCGACCAACCCGTCGTGGTCCCGTTACGGCTGGCTTCTCGGGCGGGAGTTCTTGTTGCTGATCGGAGGCCTGGCGGCCTACCGCGCCGCACGCCTTCTGGTGAAGGACGAGATCGATCTCGCCTTTGCGAACAGCGAGCGAGTCATCAACTTTCAGCAGTCGCTGGGAATCCTCAACGAGATGCATCTCCAGGATCTCATCCTGTCGAGCGACGCATCGATCTGGTTGCTCAACCGCTACTACTTCTTCGCCCACTTCCTCGGCACGGCCATCTGGGTGGTGTGGATGTACACCCGTCACTACGCGCACTACGGCCGCGTCCGGCGGGTGTTGTTCGGAACGACCTTCTCAGCACTGGTCATCCATGTCGCCTTCCCCTTGGCCCCACCCCGATGGTTCCCCGATATGGGTTTCGTCGACACCCTGCAGGAACACGGGCCGAAGATCTACGACACCGAGACAATCTCCAACACGGCGAATCAGATTGCAGCGATGCCGTCGCTACACGTCGGGTGGGCCCTGATCGGCGCCTGGGCCATCATCAAGGCCAGTACGAGTCAGTGGCGCTGGATCGCCGCACTGCATCCGGCCGGGATGACCGCCGCCGTGGTGCTGACGGCGAACCACTGGTGGCTTGATGCGATCATCGCCGCTCTCCTGGTTGCGGTGGTCTGGGTGGCCGATGCACCGATCCAGCGCCAGCTTGAGCGTCGCAAGGAGCGTTCGGCACGCCAGCCGAGTGCGGCCTAGCGCAACCTCGACATCGCCTCATGGCAGGTTTCGCCTAGCGCACAGCCCGTTTGTCGTTGCGGCGCAGCACCAACAGGAGCAGCATCGCGCCGACGACGGAGCCGATGAACCCGGCGGTCGACACGTCGAAGCCGTCGCCGGCCAGCAGCGAGGCGAGCGTGCCTCCGATGAGCGAGCCGACGACGCCGAGCGCGATCGTGCCGAGACAGCCGAACTGGGCGGTCAGTCGGCGCGAACAGACGAGCAAGCGCGCCGGCCAGCAGTCCGGGGATGATCAAACCCAACCAACTCACGGGTGAAGTCTGGCAGATGAGACCGTCACGGTTTCGACGGCCCGCGCGACCGTGGTGTAGCCAGCAGGGGTGACCGACACCGCTGCCACCGCCCGGACCTCGCCGTGGAGGCTGTTCTCGGTGGTCGGCAGCGCCATGGTGCTCACGGCGCTGAACTTCTCGATCAGTTTCGTAGCGTTCGGCGAGATCGCCGAAACCTTCGATGCCGAGGCGACCACGGTGTCCTGGGCACTCACCGCGTTCTCGATCACGATCGGTGCGTTGATCGTGCCGGGCGGCTGGGCGGCCGATCGGTACGGGCGGGCGCGGATGTTTGCCACCGGGTTTGCGGTATTCCTACTCGGATCGGGACTCGTCGCTCTGGCACCGACCGTTGAGCTCTTGGTCGCCGCTCGTGTCGTGCAGGCCGCCGGTGTCGCCTTCCAGGGGCCAGCGATGCTCGCACTGATGCTCGACGCCTTTGGACCGGATCGGCGAGCGACGGCCGTCGGCGTCACCGGGGGGCTCGGCGGTGTCGCCGCCGCGGCCGGACCAGCGATCGGCGGGGCGATGGTCGAGTCGGTCGGCTGGCGATGGACCTTTGCGGCCAACATCCCCATCGGGCTGATCGTGCTTGCTGTCCTCCTCCGGCTCCTGACCTTCGAGCGACCGGCCGACGGCGGCGACGTACCCGATCTGCCCGGCGTGCTGTTGATGGTGGGCGTCGTGGCCGGCTTCATTCTCGGCATCGTGCAAAGCGACGACTGGGGGTTTGCGGATGTCCGCACGATCGGGTCGGTCGCGGGTTCGGTCGTGCTCAGCGCAGCGCTCCTTCGGCGAAGTCGGCGCCATCCGAGCCCGATCCTCAACCTCGACCTCTTCACAATTCCGTCGTTTCGGTCGGGCATGGGGCTGCAGTTGCTCGTGGCGGGCAGCTTCGGCGGGGTGTTCTTGACCGAGCTCCAGTTTCTCACTGACGGATGGGATCTCAGCCTGCTTGAAGCGGGGCTCGCCATCGCTGCGATTCCCGCGATCGCAGGCCCGCTCACGGTGGTGGCCGGGCGGACAGCCGATCGGCACGGTCATCGGACCGTGATCGTCCCTGGGATGGTGGGCATGATCGCCGCCGGCCTCGGCTTCGCTCTGCTGATCGGCGATGAACAACAACTGTGGTCCCGCTGGGTGCCGATCAACGCGCTTTACGCCGTCGGCGTCGGGCTCGCTCATGCGGCCTGCCAGGCGGTCGCCGTCAACGACGTCCCCGCCGAGCAACTCGGAATGGGCGCCGGCATGAGCCGCATCAGCCAGGAGATTGGCAACGCCCTCACTGCGGCCATCGCCATCACGCTGATCGAGCAGGCACGCACCCCCGCCGACGGGCTCCAGGCGACGATGGTCATGTTGATCGCGCTGACTGCGATCGCGATCCCGGTGGCCTGGCGGCTGCCGCGTCGCCACCGTGTCACTGCCGTGCCGTAGGTTCGACTCCGTGATCAGTTGTGGCCACTGCGGCGGCCGCCACCCGACGGTGGCGGAGGTGCGAGAGTGCTCAGGCGCGCCTGTCGAGACACCACCACGGGCGCAGCTCCGTCCTAGAGCTGCGCCGGCGCCCACCGTGGCGAGCGTCGCTCTCGAGGTCGACTGGGCCCGCCTCGCCGGGCCAGCGGCACTTGGCCGCAACCTGGTGATCGCGCCCGGACAGGTGGTGCCCGAGCCATGGGCGCTCGCTCCACGGGTCGTCGTCGAGCACGACACTCCTGCCACCGTTGCCGAGCTGCGAACCCATCGGCTCCCCCGCCAGTCGATCGTGATCGAGCTCCACGGTGAGCTCCCGTCCGCCAACCCGACATTCACGATCGACTATTGGCATCTCACGCCCGACACCGATCTCGAAGGCGAGGCATTACGGCACCTCGTGCTCGCCCACTCGGTCGATGCGCGCGATCCGCAGCGCCCGTCGATCCACGCGATCGACCTCGCGGTCGCCGCCGGAGCCGAGCCCGTCGTCGACGGTCCGGGCGACGTCGTCGGCCCTGACGGTCCGGTCTGGTGCGATGGCGGGCCGCTCGACTGGGCCACCGTCGAATCCGACGACACGCCGATCGTGCCACTCGCCAACCTGCGCGTCGGGTCGCTGCGGCCACTCGGTGCTGGTGCTCCCTCGGGCCGACTCGCCCCCGACCAGCTCACCGCAGTCGAGCACGGTGGCGCGGGCGCCCGCATCATCGCACCGGCCGGTTCGGGCAAGACCACCGTGCTCACCGAACGGGCCCGCCACCTGATCCACGATCGGAGCGTCGATCCAGCGGCCATCTGCCTGCTTGCGTTCAACGTCCGTGCTCGCGCCGAGATGCAGGAGCGCACCTGCGACCTTCCCGGTCTCGAGATCCGCACTCTCAATTCGTTGGCGCTGGCGATTATTGCCGGCCGGGCTCCGTTCGTCCGGCCCCGATCCGGCCCCGGCACCCAGGTGATCGACGAACCTCACGTCCGCCGCCTGCTCGACGAGCTCGTCTCGACCCGCCGTCAGGCGATGGCCGATCCGATGGCGGTGTATCTCGAAGCGCTCACCTCGACCCGGCTCGGCTTGCGGTCGCCGGAGGTGGTCGAGCAGGAGTTCGGTGGCGATGTCCGTGACTTTCCCACCGTCGTGGCGGGATACCGCGAGGCGCTGGCCCGCCATGGCCTCCTCGACTTCGATGAGCAGATCCTCGGCGCCATCGAGATCTTGTGCCGCGATCCCGAGGCTCGGGCTGCCGCCCGACGGGCGTGCCAGGTCGTGCTCGTCGACGAGTTCCAGGATCTCACCCCTGCCCATGTGCTGTTGGTGCGGCTGTTGGCGGGCCCCGAGGCCAACGTGTTCGGTGTCGGCGACGATGACCAGACCATCTACGGCTACGCCGGCGCGTCCCCTGCGTGGCTGATCGACTACGCCGATCTCTTCCTCGGCTCCGGCAGCCACGATCTCACGGTCAATTACCGGTGCGCGGCCCCGGTCGTCGACGGCGCTCGCACCCTGCTCGGCCACAACCGTCGCCGCATCGCCAAGACGATCCATTCGTTCGCGGAGCGCGAGCCCGATGATGGTGCGCTCGATCTCGTTTCCGGGCCCGACCCCACCGCTCTCACCTGCGATGCCGTGCAGGCGCTCGTCGACGATGGTGTTGCGCCGGGCGACATCGCCGTGCTCACCCGGGTCAACGCCACACTGCTCGGGCCGGCGCTCAGCCTCGATGCCTCCGGCGTGGCGAGCACCAAGCCGGTCGATCTTCGCTTTCTCGAGCGCACCGGTGTCTCGGCCGTCCTTGCGTGGCTGCGACTCGCCGCAGCGCCAGCGCAGCGCCTGCCCGGGCGTGATCTCGGTGTCGCTGTCCGTCGACCCCCGCGGGGGTTGCGGCCCAACCTGGTCGACTGGATCGTCGAGAAGCCGAGCCTCCGTGAGATCACTGCGCTGGCGAATCGGCTCAACAGTGAGAAGGACCGGGTTCGGTTGGAGGATTTCGTCGCCGACCTCGGGCAGCTTCGTGCTCTCGCCGAGGGTGGCGCGGAGACGGCCGAGTTGATCGTTGCGATCCGCGACATCGTCGGGCTCGGTTCGGCACTCGACAATCGGCTCGATGCCAGCCGGCGCTCGGTCGACCGCTCGGCCCACGGCGACGATGTCGCTGCGCTGCTCGCCGTCGCCGCCCTCGAACCCGATGCAGAGCGCTTTCCCTCCTGGCTCGCCGAACGCCTTGAGCACAGTGTCCACGATCCTGCGGGTGTGCAGCTCTCCACCACCCATCGGGTCAAGGGCCGCGAATGGCCTCATGTGATCGTCCACGACGCTACCGCCGGACTGTTCCCGCATCGCCTGGCGTCCGATGTCGAGGAGGAGCGTCGCGTCTTCCACGTCGCCGTCACGCGCTCGTCGCAACGCACGCTGGTGGTGGCCGGGGTTCCGGCGTCGCCCTTTGTCGAGCAGCTCCACACCGAAGCCGATCCCGAGGCCCCCGAGCCGGAGCCGGTCGCCCGGCAGCGTTTCGATTCGGGCGGTGAGGTGCGCACAAAGAAGCTGGAACGACCCGAGGGGCCGGTCGCCGACGCCTTGCGCAGCTGGCGTTTCGAGAAGGCCGGAGCGGCGAAGATGCCGGCGTACGTGATCTTCAGCGACGCGACGCTTGCGCAGCTGGCCGAGCGGCTGCCTGGCGATGAACGGGCGTTGCTGCGGATCTCGGGTATCGGCCCGGTCAAGGTCGAGCGCTACGGCGATGAGATTCTGACGGTAATCGCCGAGCACTGCGACCCCTGACCCGCCACGGTTCGGGCATTCGCTCACCACCTCGAGCTCTCCTACGCTCGGCGGCGATCCGCCCGACGATCGTGACCAAGCGTCGGCTCGCCTGCACCGGAGGTACCTGATGAACGCTCCCAAACTCCACCCCGACCTTGATCCGGCGCTCGCGGAGATCGTGCCGGACTTCACCCCTGAGGTCCTGTCACGGTTACGCGGCGATGGTCTTGTCGGCGAGCAGCAGCTCAGCGATGCCGTCGAACGCGCCGAGCACACGGTGTCGCAGGATCCGCACGTGGTCGTCCGGGTCCATCGACCGGTGGATGCCGATGGAGCGCTGCCCTGCCTGTTCTCCATCCACGGTGGCGGCTACGTGGCCGGTTCCTACGCGATGGACGACTCCGGCATGGACGAGCTTTGCCCGAAGCTCGGGATCGTCGGGGTTTCCGTCGAGTACCGCTTGGCGCCCGAGCACCCCTACCCGGCTGCGATCGACGACTGCGAGGCGGCCTTGCGTTGGACGATCGAGAACGCCGGTGATCTCGGCATCGACGCCGGCAAGATCGGCATCACCGGTGTGAGCGCCGGCGGCGGCCTGTGTGCCGCGCTCGGTCTTCGGGCCCGTGACGGGAGGATCCCCGTGCGTTTCCAACTGCTCGACTGCCCGATGATCGACGACACGATGACCACGGCCTCCTCGCAGCTCGAGGGCCTTGCCATCTGGTCGAAAGCCTCGAACGACTTCGGATGGAACGCGTACCTCGGCAGCCGCCGCGGTGGCGATGTTCCTGCGGATGCGGCGCCGGCGCGGGCCACCGACCTCTCGGGGCTCCCGCCGTCGTACGTCTGTGTCGGCGGCGCTGATGGCTTCCGCGATGAGGACATCACCTATGCCCAACGGCTGATGGCCGCCGGTGTCGACACCGAGCTCCATGTGTACCCGGGTGTGCCTCACGGCGTTCGCTTCTGGCAGGGCACCGAGCCGGCTCGCCGCTACTGGGCCGACCAGGTCGATTGGCTGGGCAGCCAGTTCGCGGCGATGACCGGCTGACCGGCCGCCGTCACGGCAGGTCGCGCAGCTCGATCGTGCGGGCACTCACCTCGATCAGTTCGCCGCGCTGCACCTCGTAGGAGACGATGCGTTCGGCGTTGAGCACGCCGTTGCGGCCCTTGATGGTGACCAGGTCGAGTTCCGTTCCCTCGATGACGGGGATGAGCGCGACCGCCTTAAATCCCTCGTTCTTGCCGGGATGCGATTTCTTTTCTTCGACGATCAGATCCATCGAATCCCAGACCCAGGTGTCGTCAACACTGATGAAACGCGACCGGTGAGAGGTGCGGCTCTTGGCGATTGTGGCGCCGGGGCACACGATGACGTCGCCCTCGACCCAAGGGGCCGCTCCGAGACCGTCGCGCCCGAACGCCTGTTGGAAGGCCTCCTCGATGATGGCGTCGTGGTTGCCGCCTTCGCGGGCCCGTCGACGGATTTCATCGCGTATCGCCGCGGCCAGGTGCGTAAGCGTGTCGTCGGGCAAAGCGGCGGCCAATTCGACTGCCGCCTCGAGCTCGTCGGTGAGGCGTTGCAGGTTGAGTTCGGGAATCTCGTCGGCCACCGGCTCATCATGCCTGCGATGACCGACAGCCCCGCACGCCGCTGACACCCTCAGTCTGAAATGTCAGACGGAGCGACATAGGGTGGCGCCCGTGCGCCACGGCGGCGCGGAGAGGACGATGCCCATGACCAAGCTCGGCTACCAAATCCCGAACTTCTCCTACCCCGGAGGCGGGAACATCTTCGATCAGGTCGTCGCCCAGGCGAAGGCGGCCGAAGCAGCCGGCTTCGATCGGCTCTTCGTGATGGATCACTTCTACCAGCTGCCCGGTATCGGTGATCCCGACGCCGAGATGTTCGAGTGCTACACGATGCTGGCTGCGCTTGCCCAGCACACCAGTTCGATCGGGTTGTCGTCGCTCGTCACCGGCAACACCTACCGCAACCCGGCCGTGCTTGCAAAGACCGTCACCACCCTCGACCATGTGTCGGGTGGTCGGGCCACGCTCGGTATCGGCTCGGGCTGGTTCGAGCTCGAGCACAACGCCTTCGGCATCCCGTTCAACACGTTCACCGAGCGGTTCGAGAAGCTTGAGGAGGCGCTGCAGATCATCATCCCGATGCTTGCGGACGAACGCCCGACCTTCTCGGGCGATCACTACACCGTGGTCGAGGCGATCAATCAGCCGGCCCCGTTGAGCAAGATCCCGATCATGATCGGCGGCTCCGGCGAGAAGAAGACCCTTCGCATGGTCGCCCAGTACGCCGACGAGTCGAACCTGACCTGCCAGCCCGACGAGATTCCACGCAAGCTGGAGGCACTCGACGCCCACTGTGAGCGTCTCGGTCGCGACCGCTCCGAGATCAAGGTCACGAAGCTGGTGATGGGCGTGATCGGGCGCACCATGGAGGAGGCCCACGCCTCCGTCGATGCGTTCGTTGCTATGAAGGGCTGGCCGGCCGAGATCGCGGACTTCGTTCGCAGCGTTGCGACGATCGGCGATGCCGACACGTTCGGTGAGGAGATGCAGAAGCTGATCGACGCCGGCATCGACGGGGTGACCCTCAACCTGGTCGCGAGCGGTCATGATCCCGAGATGGTCATGCTCGCCGGGGAATCCGCAACGAGGGCGATGGGTTGATCGCTTCGTGAGCGACGCTTCGACATCCGGGTACGACATCGACTTCTTCTGGGATCCGGTGTGTCCGTTCGCCTGGATAACGTCTCGTTGGGTGGAGGATGTGGCCGCCCAGACCGGCATGACGGTCGATTGGCGGTTCATCTCGCTGCGCCTGCTCAACAAGGCCAAGGACTACGCCACCGACTTCCCGCCCGAGTACGAGCAGGGCCACACGGCAGGTCTTCGCTTCCTTCGGGTGGCGGCAGCCATCCGAGCCGATCTCGGCCGGGCGCCGATGGGGTCGCTGGTGCGGGCCTACGGGGAGAGTTACTGGGATCTCACGCGCGATGAGGCGCGCAAGGTCGGGATTCAGGAGCACCTCAGCACCGATGCCCATACCCGAGCTGTGCTCACTTCAGCCGGCATCGACCCGGACTATGCCGGCGCGCTCGACGATCCCTCGAGGGATCAGGAGCTCGACGCAGAGACCGAGCTGGCGTTGAGCCGCACCGGGCGTGATGTCGGCACGCCGGTCATCACGTTCCATCGCCCCGACGTGCCGCCGGTGTCGTTCTTCGGCCCAGTGATCTCTCGGGTGCCGGCGAGGGCCGAGTCCGTCGCCCTGTGGGATGCGGTCACCACGCTGGCGTCGTTCCCGGGCTTCGCCGAGATCAAGCGCAGCATGCGTGAGGCGCCCCAACTCCCCCTCCTGGGCGGGGTCAGCGCCGAACCGGCCGAGGAGGACTGGACCGGCGGCCATCGCCGTGGGCACCTGGCGAGCGACCGGGGCGACGAGGCGGCCACATGAGTTCGTTCACCGTCGAGGCCAAGCGCTTCCAGACGCCCACCCCGGATCACCTCGAGGCCGACCGCATCGTCATTGCGGTGGTCGACGGCGAGATCACGGCGGTCGAGCGGGCCGAAACCGAGGCAGCGCGGGCACTCGCCGAGACGTCACCCGATCACCTGGTACTCGGCGACAACCAGGTGCTGACTCCGGGGTTCATCGACCTGCACCTCCATGCGCCACAGTGGCAGCAGAACGGCACGGCGCTCGATCTCCCGCTCGACGAATGGCTGTTCACCTACACGTTCCCGTTGGAGGCGAGCTTCGCTGATCGGGCCGTCGCCGAGGCGGTGTACCCCGACCTGGTGGCGACCCTTGTCGGGCACGGCACGACCACGGCAGCCTACCTCTCGTCGGTTCACGACGAGGCGACCGCAATCCTGGCCGAGACCTGCGTTGCGCAGGGTCAGCGGGCCTTCGTCGGCCGCGTGGCGATGGATCACCCGACCGGCACGCCGGACTTCTACCGAGATCACGACGCGGTCTCAGGGATCGACGCGAGCCGTCGATCGATCGCCGACATCGCTGCGATCGACGCTGGTCGGGGCCTGGTCCATCCGATCATCACGCCGCGGTTCGCACCGGCGTGCACCGACGAGATGCTGGCCGGGCTCGGGCGTCTCGCCGAAGAGACCGGATCGCTGGTGCAGACCCATTGCTCCGAAAGCGACTGGGAGCACAACTACGCCTTCGAACGCTTCGGCACGAGCGACACCGAGGCACTCGACGCGTTCGGGCTCCTGCGGGAGCACACCCTGCTGGCACACGCGAACCATGTACGTCCGAGCGACATCGACCTGATCGCCGAGCGGGGTGCGGTGATTGCGCACTGTCCGATCAGCAACGCCTACTTCGCCAACGCCGTGCTGCCGCTTCCCGACGCGCTGGCACGCGGCGCCCGCGTCGGCCTGGCCACCGACATCGGTGCCGGCGTGCGCGTCGGGGTGTTTCAGCAGATCCACGACGCCGTCACCTTCTCCCGGATCCGCCAAGATGGCGTCGACGCCCGAAAGGACGCCGATGAGCGTGGCGTGCCGGACGCTGCGATCGACACGGTCACCGGCTTCTGGCTGGCGACGGCGGGAGCTGCCGAAGCGGCCGGCCTGCCCGTCGGTCTGCTGGAGCCGGGACGCCGGTTCGATGCCGTCGTCTTCGACCTCGATGCCCCGGGTGGGGTGATCCGCCATCTTGCGCTTGACGACGAGGCGCGGCGGTTCGAGAAACTCGTGCGCCTCGCTGGTCCCCACGACATCGCCGAGGTGTGGGTCGACGGCATGTCGGTTCATCGTCGCTGAACTGCGGGGGATTCTACGCTGAGGGGCGCATAGCCCCGTAAGGTTGCGTAGGGTCAGGGCCGAAATTCGCCCACAGCCCCAATCGGGCAAGACAGGAAAATCCGACTGTGCTTGGGAATGCCACCTTCAGTTTTGACGACGTCGCAATCGTGTCCGTCGAGGCGTGCGATGCCCCCGAGGTCGTGACCTCGGCCGAGATTGACGAGCGTCTGGCGCCGTTCTACGAGCGCACGGGAGCGACCAAGAGTCTGCTCGAGTCACTCGCCGGTATCAGCCAGCGCCGCCAGTGGCCCGAGGGTGTTTCGTTCATGGAGGCGGCGGCGATGGCGGGCGAAAAGGCGCTTGCGTCGTCGGGTATCGACCGAAGCCGCATTGGGCTGGTGGTCGATTCGAGCGTGTGCCGTGAGCGGCTCGAGCCATCGAGCGCGGTCACCGTGCACAACCTGTTGCGGCTCCCGTCGACCTGCATGAACTTCGACATCTCTAACGCGTGCCTGGGCTTTCTCAACGGCATTCAGATCGCAGGCTCGATGATCGAGACCGGCCAGATCGAATACGCCCTTGTCGTCGATGGTGAAGGCACCCGCCAGATCCATGAGACGACCATCCAGAAGCTGCTGGCCGACGACGCGACGATCGAGGATCTGTTCGAGAACTTCGCGACCCTCACCCTGGGTTCGGGTTCGGCGGCGATGGTGATCGGTCGCCATTCGGAGAACCCAGGCAGCCACCGGGTGAAGGGTGGCTTCTTCCGGGCTGCGTCGCAGCATCACGAACTGTGCGTCGGTTCACTCGAGGGCATGCGCACCGACACCCGCGGCCTGCTCGAAGCTGGCACCGAGGTCGCCAAGCTCGCGTGGGAGGACGCCGGCGACAAGGAGGGGTGGTACGACATGCGCTACTACATCCTCCATCAGGTCTCGTCGGTGCACACTCAGGCCGTGATCGACACGCTCGGGATCGATGGTGACCGGGTCGTCCGGAGCTTCCCGGAGTACGGCAACATGGGCCCGGCCGCCATCCCCGTCACGCTCGCCGGCGTGCAGCACACCCTCGAGCCAGGCGACGGAGTGATGTTCCAGGGCATGGGTTCGGGCATCAACGCGGCGATGGTCGATATCGAGTGGTGAATCCCAAGTCGCAGGCATCGCGCCCGCGGCCGACTGCAGACCTCGACGGCTGGGACGCTTCCTGGTCGCGTTTCGTCGACGCCCCCGATCACCGAGGGGTGACCCGCTGCTGGCACCTGCTCGACACCGGCGCAACCTCCACTACCCGGCTCACCGTTCTGGCGGTGCACGGCAACCCGACCTGGTCCTACACGTGGCGCCATCTGGCTGCTGCAGTGCCCGACGATGTGCGGATGATCGCCCCGGATCAGCTCGAGATGGGCTTCTCGGAGCGCTCCGGTGAGCTGCGTCGGCTGGGCGATCGCATCACCGATCTGTTGGCGCTCACCGACGTGCTCGAGCTCAGCGGCGACGTTGTCGTGGTCGCCCACGACTGGGGCGGGCCGGTCTCCTTGGGCTGGTTGCAGCACGTCCACGCGAACCACGACAGCCTCGACATCGTCGGTCTGGTAATCACGAACACGGCCGTGCACCAGCCGGCGGAGTCGTCGGCGCCGACCCTGATCCGAAACGCCCGACGGCCGTTGTGGTTGGGGCAGGTCACGGTCGAGACCTCGGCGTTCTTGCGGGGCATGTTCGAGCTGTCGAACCCTCGGACCCCCGCCGAGATCCGTCGCGGCTATCTGGCGCCGTACGACACGCCGAATCGCCGAAAGGCCATCGGCGAGTTCGTTGCGGACATCCCGCTCGAAGCCGACCATCCATCGGCGTCGGTGCTCGATGCCGTGGCCGCTGGGCTCGCCGACCTCGGCGATGTCCCTACCCTGCTGGTCTGGGGTGCCGGTGATCGGGTGTTCTCCGACATCTATCTGCACGATCTCGAGGCTCGGCTCCCCCATGCCGACGTGCACCGCCACCCGAAGGCGGGGCATCTCGTCTCCGAGGACACCGACGTCGCCTCGATCGTCGTCGACTGGCTGGAGACGCTGGGCGCCGATGGCGAGACGTCACCGCCGCCTTCGGCGCCGGTCGACCTGAGTGCCGCGTTGCGAGACCCGGCGATCGCCGATCGGGTCGCGATCCGTGAGATGGGTGCCGACGGCCGCGCGGTCACCTTCGGCGAGCTCGACGAACGGGTGCAGCGCACCGCCGAGGGCCTCTTCGGCACGGGCGGTGTGCAGGTCGGCGACCGGGTGGCCATGATGATCCCGCCGGGCGTCGATCTCGCC
>PBTQ01000048.1 GCA_002729125.1 Acidimicrobiaceae bacterium
CCTGGGCGTGATGCTCCTGGCGCTTCGTCATCCACTGGTGGCTGCCCGCCAGATCGCCACGCTCGCTGAGTACGCCCCGGGCCGCGTGTCGATCGGTGTGGGTGTCGGCGGGGAGGACCGACACGAGTTCGAGGTTTGCGAGGTCGACCCTGCGACCCGCGGCCGTCGCACCGATGTCGAGCTCGACATCGTTCGTCGGCTCCTCGACGGCGAGAGGGTCGACGGCGACGGCGAGGTTTTCTCCTTCGAGCAGGCCCGGATCCGGCCGATCCCGCGTGACCGCATTCCGTTCGTCGTGGGCGGGCGCAGCAACGCAGCCCTCGATCGCGCCGGACGGCTGGGGGATGGCTGGTTGGCGGCTTGGTGTTCGCCCCGTCGCTTTGCTGAGGGCACAGCGCTTGTCGAGCAGGTCGGTATCGACCGGAATGTCGATTGGCGCCACGGGCTCCAGATCTGGGCCGGCGTCGGCGATGACGCGGCCGAGGCCCGCACTCACGTCGCCGCCGGGATGCAGCGGTTCTACGGCATGCCGTTTGAACCGTTCGAGAAGTACACGCCGGTTGGCACCGCCGACGACATCGTCGCCTTTCTCGAACCCTTCGTCGAAGCCGGAGCCAAGACGCTGAGCCTCAAAGCGTGCGGCCCGGATCCCGAGACCGAGCTCGAGGTGATCGCCGAGGTTGCCGCGCGCCTTCGGCGGTGATTCAGGCGAGTGCCGCAAGGCGGTCGAGTGCTTCGACATCGAGGGCGTGTCGTGCGTGCCGGTTGAGCATCAATGCGAACAGGTTGTTTCCGCGTTCGGTCTCGGTGGCCATGATCGTGGCGGTGATACCGACGACGATGCCGTGCAGCGACGCGAGCGCGTACTCGTCCCAGCAGGTCTCGGCGTCGTAGTCGACGCCGTACCCGGCGAGCAGGTCGCGGTAGGCGGCAAGCTGATCGTGCTCGACCTCACGGCGCCGAACCGGATCGATGGCGGCGCCAAGCAGGTAGGCGATGTCGGAGACCGAGGCGCCGATGGTCAAGGTCTGCCAGTCGACGACGGCGAGGGGCGGGGCGTCGTCGGTGCGGCCGAAGAGGAAGTTGTCGGGCCGGAAGTCGGCGTGGACGAGCCCTGCGGTCGCGATCTCGCGATGGAGCCAGAGCGAGGCGAGCTCGACGAAACGGTGCAAGACCGGGATGGTTTCGTCGTCAAGGCGACCGTCGAGGCGATCGAGACACATCGGAAGGAACATCTCGAGGATTCCGGCCATCGCAGTCCGGCCTTCGTCGCCACCACGGAGATCCTTCAGGGCGGCGTGTCCGGCCCCCCACGATGGCCCGTGCAACCGGGCGGCCTGCTCGACGGCGAGCGAGAGTTCATCATTGGTCGCCTCGGAGAACTGGTCGCCCGCCTCCGACTGGGCCATGTCCTCAAGGACGAGCGCGAAGTCGAACGCCGCCGGATCGATGTCGACGGCCAGCGGGCGCGGTGTGCGGACATCGACCAGGTCGACGATCTCGCGGTAGAAGAGGCATTCCTTGGGGTAGAGCCCCTGGTCGAAGCCGATCTGACGAACATCCGGATCGTCGGCGGGCACCTTCACCACGACCGAGGCCGCCTCGTGGCCGGTGATTGAGAACCGGGCGTTGCGCCCGATCTGTCCGGTGCCGATGAAGCCGTCGAACGTGGCGCGCTTGGCGCCGATCTGCTCGGCGACCCAGGCGGGGTCGAGTCCTCGGGTGGTCGGTTCACTCACGGAAGCAGCCTCGCGGTTGGCCAGGCTCGCAGGCAAGCAGGGTGGTCACCGGATGTCGTCGAGAAGGGCGCAGGCGAGCGACGGCAGTGCCGTGCCCGCGGGCCACACGGCCCGGAGTTCGCGGGCGATCGAAAGGCCGGGCACGTTGACCTCCACCAACTGTCCGGCCGCGACTTCCGCAGCGACAGCGAGCCGACTGATTACGGTGGGGGAGTTACCGTGGACCACTGCGGCCCGCACGGCTGATGTCGAGCCGAGTTCCAGCACGGCGCTTGGCTCGCCGAGGCCGTGGTCCCGCAATGCTGCCGCCAATGCAGCTCGAGTGCCGGAGCCCGCCTCGCGCATCACCAGCGGGGTGGCAGCGAGCGCCTCGACCGGCACCGTGCGAGGTGTTGCCCACGGATGGCTGGGCGCGACAACGGTGACGAGCTCGTCGTTGCCGACGATCGCCTCGTCAAGGCCGTCGAGCTCCGACGGGGTTTCGATGAAGCCGAGGTCTGCGGTGCCGTGACGGAGCCGGTCGATCACGGTGGTGGAGTTCGCCACCTCGAGAGCGATCGAATCCCGGGGGTGATCTCGTGAGAAGCGGTCGAGCCATTGGGGAAGGAGGTACTCGGCGATCGTGAAGCTGGCGACGATCCGGAGACGCCCCGCCTGGGCGGCCTGGAAGGCGGAGAGGCCGGCCTCGAGCTCATGGGCAGCGCGCAGGATCGTCTCGGCCCAGCCGGCGACGACCACCCCGGCATCAGTCGGTAGCGAGCCGCTGGGCCCGCGGTTGAGGAGTCGCATCCCGAGCTGGCGTTCAAGATGTTTGATTCGGCTGCTCGCTGACGGTTGGCTGACCCCATGGGCGGCTGCCGCCTGCGACACACTGCCGAGTTCGACCACCGAAACGAAGAGGTCGAGCGATGCAAGTTCGGGGAACGACGCCGGCAAAGCCATAGAAGCACTCTATGACGTGATAGAGCACGACCCTCTATCGCCCGACCCGATGTCGACCGACACTGTGAGAGTGTCACGACTAGGTTTCCTCCTCGACAGCGACAGCTGCATTGGCTGTCACGCCTGCACCGTCGCCTGCAAAAGCGAGCACGACGTCCCCCTCGGTGTGAACCGCACCTGGGTGAAGTACATCGAGACCGGCACGTTCCCCGACGTCGCCCGCAAGTTCTCGGTGATGCGATGCAACCAGTGCGACGACGCGCCGTGCATGAAGATCTGCCCGACCTCGGCGCTCTACCGGGCCGAGAACGGCGTCGTCGACTTCCAGGACGACAACTGCATCGGGTGCAAGTCGTGCATGAACGCCTGCCCGTACGACGCGCTGTACATCAACCCCGAGACCAATACGGCGCACAAGTGCAACATGTGCAACCACCGCATCGAGATGAACCTCGAGCCGTCGTGCCAGATCGTGTGTCCGACCGAGGCCATCAAGATCGGTGATCTCGACGACCCCAACTCGGAGATCTCCAGGATCATCGCTCGGGACGACGTCGCCGTCCGTGCCCCTGAGCAGAACACGAAGCCGAAGGTCTACTACCGGGGCGCCGACCAGGCGTCGCTCGACCCGACCCGCACCGCCATCGCCAACGACGGCATGATCTGGGCCGACACGATCACCGGTACCCACGACAAGAACCACCCGACGATCCCGGTCTCGATTGGTCAGAAGCCGGCCGATCTTGACGGTGTCGTCGCCCGCACCGCCTACACCACCACACACATGATGACGTGGAAGGAAAAGGTGTCGGGCTATCTGGTCACCAAAGCGATCGCGGCTGGCGTGATGCTGGTCGCTGCGCTGCTCGTGTTGCTGGGGCACGCCGCTGAGCAGGCCGCGGTCGGTGTCGTGCCGTCGATGGTCGCCGGCGTCTTCCTCGGCATCACCGGCGTGTTGTTAATCGCCGACCTCAAGCAGCCGACCCGATTCCACTATCTGCTCACCAGGGGCAACACCGACTCGTGGCTCGTGAAGGGCGCTTACGTCTTGATGTTCTTCGCTGCGATGTGTGGCCTGTGGTGGATCGGGGGCCTCACCGAGAACGACCGTCTGATCGAGGTCGTCGCCGTCCCCACCGCACTTGGCGCCCTCGGGACAGCTGGATACACCGCGTATCTCTTCGGACAGTGTGAAGGCCGCGATCTGTGGCAGACCCCGCTGCTGCTGCCCGTGCTGCTCGCCCAGGCCGTCACCGCTGGCGGCGCCATCTACGCAGTGCTCGATGTGTTCATGGATCTGCCCGAGCAGGACGCCATTGCGTGGGTGCTGCTCGGTGGCGTTGTCGCCACCGGCGCCTTCGTCTGGATGGAGCTCGCCAGCTACGGCAGCCGCCACGTTGAGCTCGCCGTCGAGACGATGACCCACGGCCGGTACGCCAGGCAGTTCTGGGTCGGTGGGATCACGGTTGGGCTGGTTGCGCCGGCAGCGTTAGCGATCCTCGTGCTTGCTGCCGACATCTCGAGCCCCGTCCCGCTCGCCGTCGCCGGCATCGCTGCGGTCGCCGGTCTCTTCGCCTACGAGGACGCCTTTGTCCGAGCCGGCCAGTCCGTCCCCCTCTCTTGATCGCCTGCTCGCCGAAAGCTGAAACCGATGACTGATCTCAACAAGTACCCGCCAGCCGAGCAGTGGCACGACTGGACCGAACTCGACGCCAAGGCGTGGCCCGACAAGGTCGAGAAGAACTACACCCTTGTGCCCACCACCTGCTTCAACTGCGAAGCCGGGTGTGGACTCGTCGCCTACCACGACAAAGAGACCGGCGAGATCCGAAAGATCGAAGGCAATCCGCACCATCCGGGCAGTCGTGGCCGCAATTGCGCCAAGGGCCCCGCCACGATCAATCAGATCTATGACACGGAGCGGGTCATGTTCCCGTTGCGCCGCGTCGGCGAACGCGGCTCGGGCCAGTGGGAACGCATTTCGTGGGAGGAGGCGCTTGCCGAGGTTGGTGAGAAGATCCGCACTGCCTTCATCGAGGGTCGCAAGAACGGTGTGATGTACCACGTCGGCCGACCCGGCGAAGAGGGGTACACCGACCGTGTGCTCAAGGCGTGGGGCGTCGACGGCCACAACAGCCACACCAACATCTGCTCGAGCAACGCCCGGATCGGCTACCAGAGCTGGATGGGCCACGACCGGCCCAGCTCCGACTTCGCCAACGCCAGGGTGATCTTCTTGATCTCCTCACACCTCGAGTCGGGCCACTACTTCAACCCGCATGCGCAGCGCATCATCGAGGCGCAGGCCAACGGCGCCAAGATCATTGCGTGCGACCCGCGCCTCTCGAACACCGGTGCCAAAGCTGACTATTGGCTGCCTACCTGGCCTGGCACCGAGCCGTTCCTGTTGCTCTCGATCGCTCGCCTGCTGATCGAGTCCGAGGAGTGGAACGCCGAGTTCGTCGAGCGGTGGGTCAATTGGGAGACCTACCTGAAGGAGCGGGCGCCTGCGAGGCCGGTCGAGTTCTCGCAGCTCCGCGAGGTGCTGCTCGAGGAGTACGCCGACTACACCCCCGAGGCCGCCGAGCAAAAGACCGGCATCGACGCCGACACCATCTGCGAGATCGCTGCGGTGATCGGGGCCAACCCGACGAAGTTCGCCAGCCACAACTGGCGGGCCGCCGGCGCCGGCAACATGGGCGGCTGGCAGGTCGCCCGCTGTCTCTTCTTCCTGAATGTGCTCACCGGTTCGGTCGCCACCAAGGGTGGCACCGCCGGCAATGGCATGAACAAGTTCAAGCCACACGACCCGATCGGCGCGCCGAACACCCACGACTGGAACCATCTCGAGTGGCCCAAGGAGTTCCCGCTCGCCTATCACGAGATGTCGATCCTGCTGCCGCACTTCCTTAACGAGGGTCGCGGCAGGCTCGACGTCTACTTCAGCCGGGTCTACAACCCGATCTGGACGAATCCCGACGGCTTCACCTGGATGGAGGCGCTGAAGGACGAAACGAAGGTGAAGTGTCACGTGGCGCTCACCCCGACCTGGTCCGAGACGTCGTGGTTCGCCGACTATGTCCTCCCGATGGGTGTGGGCGCCGAGCGTCACGACATCACCTCGTACGAGACCCATGCCGGTCGCTGGGTCAGCTTCCGCCAGCCGACCTTCCGCCGTTTCGCCGAGATCCAGGCCGGCGGCGACCTGCCCGAGGGCACTCGCACGTTCGAGTACAACCCGGGTGAGGTCTGGGAGGAGAACGAGTTCTGGATCGATCTCTCCTGGAAGATCGATCCTGACGGGTCGCTCGGCATTCGCAAGTGGTTCCAGTCACCCGACGACGCCGAGAAGCCCCTCAGCGTCGACGAGTACTACGGCAAGATGTTCGAGAACGAGGTCCCCGGCCTCGCCGACGCGGCCGCCGAGGTGGGGGAGACCCCGCTCGAGTACATGCGCAACCGCTCATCGTTCGCCGTGCCGACCGATCCCTACGAGCCCTACGAGCGCTCGGTCTCGGCCGACGCCCTTGCGGGTTGCGAGGTCGATGCTGATGGCGTGTACCGCAAACCCGGCACCCCGGGTTCGTGGGATGGCGACCTGTCGACCATCTCCGACCTGAAGCTCGCCCCGCTCGGCGACGGTTCGCCTGCGCTCGAGATCGACGGTGAGGCCAAGGAGGGCTTCCCGACACCGTCGAAGAAGCTCGAACTGTTCTCCACCACGCTCAAGGAGTGGGGCTGGCCTGAGTACGCCACGCCGAAATGGATTCCGAGCCATGTGCACTGGGAAGATCTTGACATGGCGGGTACGGAACGCATCCTGCTCCCGACCTTCCGCATTCCGACCCTGATCCACACGCGTTCGGCCAACTCCAAGTGGCTCAACGAGATCAGCCACCGGCACCCGTTGTGGATTCACCCGAAGGATGCCGAGAAGCTCGAGATCGAGGAGAGCGGTCTCGTGCGCATCACGACCCGCATCGGTCACTTCGTGATCCAGGCCTGGCGCACCGAGGGCATCCGCCCGGGTGTCGTCGCTGCCTCGCATCACATGGGCCGCTGGCGGCTCGAGGATGACAAGGCCCGTTCGTGGGGCACCGGCAAGGCGTCGATCACCGCCCAGAAGAACGACGGGGAGGGCACCACCTGGAAGCTCAAGCGGGAGCAGGGGATCGAGGCCTACGACTCTGACGACGACGACACGTCCCGCATCTGGTGGAAGGACACTGGCGTGCATCAGAACGCGACGTTCTGTGTGCAGCCCGACCCGATCTCCGGCATGCAGTGCTGGCACCAGCGGGTGCACGTCACGCCGGCTCAGCCCGGTGACGAGTACGGCGACGTCGTGGTCGACACGGCGAAGTCCCGTGAGGCTTACCTCGACTGGATGAGCAAGACCCGCCCGGCCGGCACCAACGACTCCGGTCTGCGTCGTCCGCTCTGGTACGCCCGTCCGCTCAAGCCGAACCCCAGCGCCTACCTGCTCGACGACTGATCACACCGGTCGGCGAGCGCCGCTCGCCCTGTCGCCGACACGATATCTCGGCTCGTCAGGCCGGGGAGTGGGCCCGCCGCGACGGTCGCCGTATGCTGAGACCTCTGACAACTGAAACCGGTGTGAGTTTCGCACCGCCAACGGATTCACCGATGCGGTGAACCGCTCGGCGGGATACTGGCTGCCTCTGATCGGCTACCGGATGGCGGCCCGGCTCTGCGGATCGAAGAAGTGCAGGTTGCCGGTGTTGATTGTGATCTCGATGGCGTTACCGGTGGTCACCCGGCTTCGCGGATCGAAGCGGCCGACCGCCGCGTATTCGCCGAAGTCGTCGACGGCGTCGGGGTCACCGGCGTCGACGCGGGGAGCGTCGAGTTCGAAGTGCACGATGATCTCCGAACCGAGCGCCTCGGTGAGCTTGCAGGTGGTGGCGATTGTTGCGCCCCTCTTCTCCTCGGGCGCAAGGCTCGCGTCTTCAAGATCTTCGGGTCGGATGCCGACGATGACATCCCTGCCATTGAACTGCCTCAGGCCGGGACGCTTCTCGAAGACGTCGGCCGAGAGCTCGATGGTGTGCGACCCAAGGCGAGGGTCGTGCCCGCAAGATTGCTTTCGTTGAGGTTCATGGAGGACGATCAGCGAAAGGTGGCCTTCGCCGTCATCGCGAGGCCACCGCTGGGGTTGGCTGCCCAGAGATCCATGCCGGCCTCGGTGCGGCGACCGTGGATCGAAAACGGCGCCGTATCGAGCAGCGGCGAGATGCCTCGGAACGAAAAGGTCGCAAGCTCGCCGCCGGTGTCCACTGCGAGTTTGGCGAGCAGGGTGGCGGTGAGGGGGCCGTGCACGACGAGCCCGTCGTAGCCCTCGACGTCGCTCGCATAGCGACGGTCGTAGTGGATTCGGTGGCCGTTGAAGGTGAGCGCCGAGTAGCGGAAGAGCAGGACCTCGCTCGGGGTGACCGTTTCGCTGACATCGGCGTCGGTCGGCGCTGGCTCGGGCTGTCGCTTCGGTGCGCCGGGGTCGGGGTCGTGGCGGTAGACGAGGTCCTGTTGTTCGACGATGCAGCGCGTTCCGTCGACCTCGGTGCGATGCGACACCGTGACGAAACAGAGGGCCCCCGTCTTGCCTTCCTTGATTACGACGTCATCGACGCTTGAGGTCGTGATCGCGTTGGCCCCGATTGGAATCGGGGCGTGGAATTTGATGCGGCTGCCGGCCCACATACGACGGGGGAGGGCGACCGGAGGTAGGAAATCGCCGCGCTGTGGGTGGCCGTCGGTGCCGAGTCCAGCGGTCCGGGCAACCTCGAGGAAGAAGGCAACGTGCCACATCGGAGGGAGGGGGTCACCGACTCCCAGGACGGGGTCGTGGTCGAGGGTGAGTTCGAAGCGACGCACGACGCCTGGCTCGACCGTATGGACGACGACCTGCTCGCGGCCGACCCAGTCGCGGAGGATCTCGATGTCGTTGGTGGGGGACGTCACCGCCTGATTCTTTCACCCTCGCCGTCGCTCGACCGAACGGTAGGGTGCTTGAGGTCCAAGGAATCTCAGGAGATCCCCCACATGCACGAGGACATGCTCGACAAGGTCCGCTCCAGCACCGGCTTTCTGGCTGCGCTCGATCAGAGCGGTGGCTCGACCCCGAAGGCGCTGCTCGCCTACGGCATTGAGGGGTCCGAGTATGATGGCGACGATGAGATGTTCGACATGGTCCACGCCATGCGGAGCCGCATCATCACGAGCCCTGCCTTCGACGGCGACCGGGTCCTCGGTGCGATCCTCTTCGAGATGACCATGGATCGCGAGATCGAAGGTCAGAGCTCGGCTGCGTTCTTGTGGAACAACAAGAGTGTCGTCCCGTTCCTCAAGTGCGACCAGGGCCTCGCCGATGAGGTCGACGGTGTCCAGGTTATGAAGGCGATGCCGGATCTCGACGCCCTGCTCGAGCGTGGTGTCGAGAAGGGCATGTTCGGCACCAAGATGCGTTCGGTCATCAAGCATGCGAACGCCGCCGGTATCGACGCAGTCGTCGACCAGCAGTTCGAGATCGGACTCCAGATTCTCGGCCACGGCCTGATGCCGATCATCGAACCCGAGGTCGACATTCACAGCACGGCCAAGGTCGAGTGCGAGGAGATGCTCAAGGCGGCAATCCATCGCAATCTCGATGCGCTCGACGACGGCGCCGAAGTGATGCTGAAGCTGTCGTTGCCGAGCATCGACAACTTCTACGCCGACCTCATCAGCCACCCGAAGGTGCTCAAAGTCGTGGCCCTGTCGGGTGGGTACAGCCGTGACGAATCGAACGAGATCCTGGCCCGTCAGAACGGCATGATCGCGAGTTTCTCCCGGGCACTCGCTGAGGGTCTGAGCGCCAAGCAGACCGACGATGAGTTCAACACAACGATCGACGCCACCATCGCGTCGATCGCAGCGGCCAGCGCCACCTGATACCAGCGTCGAGCGTGGCCACCGACGACTTCGCTGAGGCTCGAGAGCGAGAGCTCGTCGCCGAGGCCGAGTTATGGGATGTCAGCACGATCTCTCCGGCGACGCACGACGACATCCCGATCGTCGACGTTTCCGCATGGCGGGCCTCGGGCGACCCGGCTGAGCTCGACACTCTCGGCGACCAGGTTCGTGTGATCGGCGAGGAGGTCGGTTTCCACTTCCTGACCGGCCATAGCATCGACCCCTCGGTGACCGCCGACGCATTCGCCGCCGCCAAGGCCTTTCTCACGTTGCCCGACGACGCCAAATTGCCGATTCAGATGGACACTCCCGACACGGTCGTGCCTGGTGCCGGCTACCTGCCGGTGGGCGAGCGCAAGCTTCCCCGGCGGGCCAAGGGCAACCTAAACGAGGCGATCATCTTCAAGCGCGATGTGGGGCTGTCGCTCGCCGAGGCCGCGTGGCCCGACCCGGCGCTCGTGCCCGACTTCCGGCGAGCGGTCGAGGTCTACGCCACAGAGATCGAACGGGTCGCCCTCGAACTCGTGCCGGTCTACGCCCGAGCGCTCCAGCTGCCAGCCGACTTCTTCAACGGCGCCATGCGCGACCCCTTCTGGCGCCTGCGCATGACCCGTTATCACCCGGTGGGTGACGTACTGGCCGATGAGTTCGGCATTGCGCCCCATGTCGACACGACCTTCTTCACCCTGCTCGCCCAGGACACCGAGGGGCTCACTATTCGCTCTGAGCGAAGCGGGGAGTGGGTCGCTGCGCCGGTCGTGGCCGACGCGCTCGTCGTCAACACCGGTGAACTCCTCAAACAGTGGTCGAACGACCGGTTCGTGTCGGTGAAGCATTTCGTGCCACCCCACCGGGGGCCCGCCGACCGCTATTCGATCCCGTTCTTCTTCAACGCCAACGCCGACTGGCCCATGCGCGTGCTACCCGCCTGCACCGATGAGGCGAATCCGCCTCGCTACCCGGCGGTGAGCTACCGCCAGTCCCAGGCTGCGGCCCAGGGTGAGTGACGCTCCGGTTGATGGTGAGGGCGAGCCCTCGAACCTCGATGCTCGTGGCGGCTAGGCGGCAGTGCCGAGCTCGTCGGCGGGGCGCCAGCCGGTCCGTCCGAGCACGGATTTCACCTTGCTCTTGAGGCCCTTGCGGCGGATGACGTCCTTCACGATGTCGACCGTCTCGTGGTAGCCGACCTTCACGGGGTTGAACGTCTCGATGTTCGTGGTGAGGCCGTACTTCACCCGGCGCAGTTCGGGTTCGAACGTGCCGAAGAGTTTGTCCCAGAGGATGAGGATCCCGCCGTAGTTCTTGTCGAGGTACTGGGGGTTCGCACCGTGGTGGACCCGGTGATGCGACGGCGTGTTGAACACGGCCTCGATCGGCGCCGGCAGCTTGTCGATCGTCTCGGTGTGGATCCAGTACTGGTACAGCAGATTCAGCTGACCGGCCTTGGCGATGTGGTGGGCGGGCATGCCGAGGAGCGGCATCGGCGCAAAGATCCCGAAGGTGAGGTAGCCCTGCCACGGCTGTCGCAGTGCCGTCGAGAGGTTGTAGTACCGGCTCGAGTGATGGGTGACATGGTTGGCCCACAGCAGCCGTCGCTCGTGCTGGAGCCGATGGGACCAGTAATAGAGGAAGTCCCAGGCGATGAACGTGGCGGCGAACGACACCTTCGGGTTGGTGAAGGTGACGCGCCGCTTGTCGTAGAGCTTCCTCATGAGGGTGCCGTAGATGCCGGCGAACGCAAGGCTGACCGCCACGTTGCCGGCCAGCATCAGCAGGCTCGTGCGGGTGTCGTCACGCTGATAGCCGATGGGCACGAGTGGATCGGCCGGCAGCGATGGATCGGCGAGCTCGTCGAGGGTTGCATGATCGAGATCACCCACGTCGCGCGGTTGCCGCTTCTTCAGCACCTGGGCCTCCCACAACATCGTGGTGATGAAGACGGGGCCCGAGGCGAGGTCGACCTTGTCGAGAGGAAGTGCCCGCTTGTCCATGTCGCCAGTCTGGCTGCTTACTCCGGCCGGTGGCCATCGGGGCGTAGGGTGCGCACGTGATGCAGTCGACGGTGACGGTGGTCGGAGCCGGTCCCGCCGGGCTCATGGCGGCGGAGGCGGCGACCGCCGCCGGTGCCAACGTGACGATCGTCGATCAGCGCCGGTCGTTCGGCCGCACGCTGTTGCTCGCCGGTCGCAGCGGACTCAACCTCACACACGCTGAACCGCTGGAGGTGTTCCTCGGCCGCTACGGCGAAGGGCGAGCGACCCTCGAGTCGGCGATCCGGGCGTTCCCGCCTGACGCGGTGCGCGCATGGGCTGATGAACTCGGCGCACACACGTTCGTCGGCTCCTCGGGCCGGGTGTTCCCTGCGGCGATGCGAGCCACCGGTCTGCTGCGGGCGTGGACGGCCCGGCTCGCCGGTCTCGGCGTTGCGATGCGAACGGGAGAGACGTGGGCGGACTTCGCCGACGACGGCGCCACCGTGCTCGCGCTCGGTGGCGCAAGCTGGCCATCGGTTGGCGGCGATGGTTCGTGGCTTGCACACTTCGAGACGGCAGGGATTTCGGTGGTCCCGTTTGCTGCGTCAAATGCGGGGGTGCTCGTCGCCTGGTCGGCACCGTTGCTCCAACGTTTCGAAGGGGTGCCGGTCAAGAACGCCGCCCTCAGCGCCGGAGGTCGCACCGTTCGAGGCGAACCGACGATCACTGCAACCGGCCTGGAAGGCGGCCCGATCTACGCCCTGGGTCCCGAACTCCGAATCGGACATGGGCTTGAGATCGACCTCCAACCCGACCTCGACGCTGACGCACTGGCGGCCCGTCTCGTCGATTGCCGCCGGCCCAAGGACTCCGTGTCGACCTGGCTCCGGAAAGGCGGACTCAGCCCGGTCGACGTCGCCCTCCTTCGCGACGCCACCGGCAATCGGCTACCGACCGATGCGACGGCGATCGCCGACCTCGCCAAGGCCGTGCCGATCTCAGTCGAAGGTCTGGCTCCGATCGATCGCGCCATCTCGACCACCGGCGGTGTCGCTCTCGATGCCATCGACGACACCGGCATGCTCCTCGACCGGCCTGGCACCTGGGTGGCCGGCGAGATGGTTGCATGGGACGCCCCGACCGGCGGTTATCTGATCCAGGCGTCGCTCAGCACGGGTCACCGGGCGGGAGTCGCCGCCGCGCGATGGGCAGCCCAGCACCCCTGACTAGCCTCCGGAGATGACCTTCACCTATCCCCCCGCACGCCGAGGTGATGTGGTCGATCTCCACCACGGGCGCAAGATCGCCGACCCCTACCGGTGGCTCGAGGACTTCGACTCGAACGAGACCGCCGACTTCGTCGCCGCTCAGAACGCTGTCTCCGGCCCGTATCTCGCCGGGCTTCCCGACCGGACCGGGCTCATCGATCGCATGACCGAGCTGTGGGACATCCCTCGCACGGAACCACCACAGGTTCGCGGAGAGGGTGCCGACCGGGTGATGGTGTGGAGCCACAACAACGGCCTTGCCGACCAGCCAACCTACTGGGTGCAACACGGTGCTGCCGAACCGGTCGTCTTGCTTGACCCAAACACGCTGTCCGACGACGGCACTGTGGCGGTCGTTGGTTCGGCACTGTCCGACGACGGCCGTCTCTTCGCCTACCTGCTCGCCGAGGCGGGCAGTGACCGTCAGCAACTCGCGGTTCGTCGCACCGACAACGGCGAGGACCTCACCGACCGGCTTGATCATCTGCGGTTCACGAGCATCGCCTGGCTGGGCGATGGCTTTTTCTATGTGCGCTGGCCCGAGACCGAACCTGGGTCGACGGCACCGGTGAGGGACCCTTCGGTGCACTACCACCGCATCGGCAGCGAGCAAGCCGACGATCCGCTCGTCTTTCACAACGACGACGACCCCGAGCCGATCTACATGGTCGAGCTCACTGAAGATCTGCGCTACCTGGTACTTGCCGAGGTGCTCGGAACCGACCGTCGCAACGGCCTGCTGTATCTCGACCTGGCCGCCCATGGCGACACGATCTTGTCCGGCGGCACCGTCGATCCGGCTGCATGGGTTCGCCTGGTCGAACGAGGTATTGCCGCCCACGAAGTCATACTCCACGTTGCCGACGGCGACGACAGCCGCTTTCTGGTTCAGACCGACTGCGACGCCCCTAACGGGCGCATCGTCGCCGTCGATCTTGCGTTGCCTGATCCCGACTCGTGGATCACGCTGGTTGCGGAGACCGAGCATGCGGTCGAGTGGTCGGCTGCCCTCGCAGGCGAGTTGCTGGTCAACCACCTTGTCGAGGCCTCCGCCCGACTCACCCGCTACTCGACCGATGGCACCGAGCTCGGTTCTCTTCCGCTCTCGGGGCTCGGTACGATCACCGGACTCGCTGGCCGGTTCGCCGAACCGACCGTCTTCCTCGGCTACCAGTCGTTCGTCGAGCCCCCCACCGTTTTGCGAGCAGAGGGCGGTGTCACCGATGTGTGGGCAGGGAGCGAACCGCCGATCGATCCGTCCGGTCTGCTTGTGGAACGCATGCATGCCGTGTCAACCGATGGCGCCGAGGTCGGCATGTTCGTCATCCGTTGCGCTGATGCCGCGCTCCCGGGACCAGTCGAGCTGTACGGCTACGGCGGCTTCACGATCAACATCACCCCGACCTACAGCCCGGCCCGACTTGCGTTCCTCGAGGCCGGTGGCATCGTCGTCGTCGCCAATCTTCGAGGCGGATCCGAGCATGGTGAGCCCTGGCACGAGCAGGGTTCGCTCGGCAACAAGCAGCAGGTGTTCGACGATCTGATCGCCTGCGGTGAGCACCTGCTCACCGCAGGCATCGCCACGGCCGAGACACTCGGGATCCGAGGTGGTTCGAACGGAGGCCTGCTCACGGCGGCGACGATGTTGCAGCGACCCGATCTGTTCGGCGCCGTGATCTCGCAGGTGCCGGTGATTGACATGCTGCGCTTCCAGCACTTCACCGCCGGGCGCTTCTGGACCGTCGAGTACGGCGATGCTGCCGACTCCGAGGCGTTTGAGTGGCTCATCGAGTACTCACCGCTCCATAACGTGCAGTCGGGCATCGAGTACCCGCCGCTGCTGATCATGACGGCTGAGTCCGATGACCGAGTCGTGCCGATGCACGCCCACAAGTTCGCTGCCGAGATCCAACATCAGGCCGGCGGCGGCTCTGAGCAGCCCCT
This sequence comes from Acidimicrobiaceae bacterium, assembly GCA_002729125.1. Lineage (GTDB taxonomy): Bacteria > Actinomycetota > Acidimicrobiia > Acidimicrobiales > Aldehydirespiratoraceae > UBA11606. The sequence goes on from PBTQ01000048.1 coordinate 14,836, forward strand.
GCTCGAGCGGGTCGAGACCCGCGCCGGTCACGGCATGGGCAAGCCGACCGCCAAAATCATCGAGGAGTCAGCGGACATCTACGCCTTTCTCCTGGAGCATCTTCGTCCCTGATCACCGCCGCCGGGTCGAACTGATGGTTCGAGTGGGTGCCGCTGAGGCTCAATCACAGGCGCGGACGGCATCAATGAGCGCCTGGACGGCCGGCCGATCGTCGGGCTCCCCGGCCCAGTGGCCCCAGGTGAGGGTGCCGGAACGATCGATTACGAAGTCACCGCCGAGCTGACGAGTGTCCTCCGTGGGTCGTTTGACCGCCGTGAGCTTGCGGCGTGCGAAGATCTGCACATAGCGCTTCAGGTTCGTGAGGCCCCAGATCTGCCAGAACCCGGCCGACCCGAGCCCGTAGGCCCGGTACGTGCTGCGGTCCGGGTCGATGAGGGTGACGATCTTGATCCCGGTCCAGCGCACATAGCGCTCGAGTTCTGGGGTTGACGTGAAGGCGACGAGCACGACTTCGGCGTCACCGAAGGCTGCCAACTGCCGGTTCACGCCGACGGCGTGATGGGTGCAGGGCAGTCAATGGATGTGGCGGTGGAAGATCACCACCACGGGCCGGCCCCGGCGATCCGAGAGGCGCCATCGCGTCCCGTCCGGACCGAAAAGGTCGATCTCGGGGGCCGGTGAGCCGAGCGGCGGACGTTCGGGATCCATTATCGAACAGTCTGGCCGGTCGTTGCTCGCTTGAGGTGCGCTCTGCGGCGGCGTACCGTCATATCACCGCCATCGTCGAAGGGAGATTCGCATGACGGTCGATCACCGGTGTCGGCTCCACGTCGACGAGGTCGCGCTCGATGCCGACCAGGCGCTAGACGAGATGGTGCCGGCGTTGCTCGCCGACCACGGTCCTCTCGCTGCGCGAGGCGTGCGGTTCAAGAAGCTCCCGGCGCTTGGCCTTCGAGTCGGTGACCGGGCGAGCACCCTCCTGGCGGAAGGGGACACACTGTCGATCGTCGATGGTGTCGATCGGGCCGGGATCGTCGCCGAGTTGAAGGCCGACGCCCTTTCCGATCTTCTTCAGGATCGACAGACGACGATGGGCCTGGCGATGACCTCCCGGGTGCAGGTCACCGCCGGGTCGCTCGACGACTGGATCCATTGGGAGCCGGCGTTGAGGGCGCTCTGCGAAGGCCGGCCGGTGCACGAGCCCGGCGCGGTTGTCATGCGTGATCTCGACGGCGAACCACTCGACCTTGACCGCCGATGGGGCCTTGACGACGACCCAGAGGAACTGGCCCACTTTCTCGCCGAGGCCGGGTTCCTCCACCTCCACGACGTGTTCGATCCGTCGGAGATGGCAGTGATCGAAGCCGACATCGACCAGTCGATCGCTGCGGCGCGCGATGCCGATCCGGAGTACTGGTGGTGCACCGACGCCGACGGCAAGCAGGTTGCGGTCCGCTCGCTGAACTTCCAGGAGAAGTCGGCAGCTGTCCGAGCCACGCTCGCCGACGAACGGCTCACTCGCCTCGCTGATCTCACCGGAGACGGCCATCGGGCCCCGACCAAATGCGAGGGGCTGGTGAAGCCACTCGACATTGTCGCCGGTCTCTCCGACCTGCCCTGGCACAAGGACTGCGGTCAGGGGCTGCACAGCTATATGTGCAACAGCCTCACCGTTGGCATCTCGGTCACGGGCGCCGACCGGGTCAGTGGTGCACTCGGCGTCGTCGCAGGGTCCCATCGGGCGAACACCACCGCATCGGTACGCGACAAGCAGCTCGACCTGCCGGCGAAGCTGCTCGAGACGACCACCGGGGATCTCACCATCCACTGCAGCGACACGCTGCACCGGGCGTATCCACCGTCGGCGCACCCGCGCAAGGTCATCTACACGAGCTTCACGCTGCCGCCGCTGCCCGGCGACGAAGTCGCAGCAAACCCGCGTTATAGCAGGGAAGCGCGCAGCGAGTTGACCGACGTGCAGGAGCGGATCGCCGCGTCGGACAACCCTGACACCGACAACCGGTACGTGCCCCACAACGGCTGACGACTTCCTCGCCTCGAGTTCTCGACCTCGGCGATCGCCTCCGACGCGGTCGAAACGCGTTCAGTCCGCCGCTTCGACGGCGACCTTGATGGCGTCGCAGGTTCGTTGCATGTTGCTGCGGATCTGTTTGCGCCGCCCATTGATCACGGCGACCGGATTCTCCGATGCTTCGGCGAACCCGATCGTCAGATTGTTCTCGGTACCGATCTCCATCGAGAACCGCAGCCGACTTCCGACGCCCTGGTCCATGATCTCGAACCGCCAACGTCCACCTGGACTCGCCGGGTCGACCGTGCCCCATTCGAAAACGCGACCTTCCACATAGTCGGTGACGTGGTTTTCGATCGACCACTCCATATCGCCGAGCTTGTTGTGGCCCGTGAACGCGGCGCCGAGGCCCCGCGCTTCACCGTTCCACTCTGCGCCTTGCAACTCCTCGCTGGCGTCCACCGGGAACTCGATGTCGCTGATGAAGGGCCAGACCTTTCGAGGGGCCGCCTCGATGTCGACCTCGGCCACCACGCCGAGCCCGTCCTCGAAGTTGACGGCCCCGTCCTCGGATGCACGGGCCTTCGTGAAGCCCCATCGATCGAAGTAGGTGATCTGTTCGGCCGGACGTCGGGGGGCGGGCTTGAACTCGGTGCCCTTCGTGTAGGCGACCGGAAAGGTCACGATCGTGGTGATGCCCTCGGGGATGCCGAGTATGCCGGCGAGTTCGTCGACGCTCGCATTAAGGAGGGTTGTCCACGTGCTTCCGAGGCCGCGCGAGCGCAGTGCGAGGTTGAAGCTCCACGCAGACTGGATCACCGAGTCGAACAGGCCGGGACGGCCCGAGTTGTCGTGGATGCCCCAGATCGCCGCAATGACGAGCGCCGGCGCCTTGGCGAAATGCTCCACCAGGTAGGCGCTCGAGCTGAAGACCTTCTCCTTGCTGTGACCACTGCCCTCGAGGCGATCGGCCACATTGATCATGAACTCGCCGTTGCGGGCATAGATCTCGCCGAGCTTGCGCTTGGTGGCCTCGTCCTTGATCACGACCCATCGGCGACTTGCGTCGTTGCCGCCACTCGGTGCCTGCTCGGCCAGGTCGATGCAATCGAAGATCACGCGGTCGGGTACGTCGCGATCGAAGTCGAGCCGCTTGCGTACTGAGCGGGTCGTGGTGAGGAGGCGGTCGATCTGGTCGAGAACGAAGCCGGCTTCGTTGCGCTTGTCGGAGGTCATCGGGACTCGATTCTGGGTCAGCCCCGGTGGGAGCGGGCGGCCTTGGCCAAGTCCCGAAGGTCGGTGCGTTCGTCGTCGGTGAGCACGTCGAGGTCGACGGCGTGCATCTGATCTGTGGCGGCTTCGGCCGCCTCGCGGGCCTCGACGAGGTCGGCGACATCGGGGTAGGGCTCGGGCCAACCGAACATCTTGGCGTTCCACGCACCGGCCGGCCCCGACAGGATCGCTTCGAGCGGGCCGATCCCCGCCGCCTGGATTGCGACGGCATGACGGCTGAATCGGAGTTCGCGCATCACCTGTGCGAGTTGGAACGTGCGGGCCGGGCCGGGATTGGCGGGTCGTGGCATGTCGCGCCAGCCGACGAAGAGGGGAGCGCCGAGTGGCGACGCGGACGCAACGACCTTTTCGAGGATCTCGCCGAGCCGCTCGACCCCCTCCATGCCGGCGAGCTTCTCCGCTCCCCATTCCTGACAGATCTGGGTGTAGACCGCCGCACCCTCGGCCGGGTTCATCGCAGCGCGGCCCACCTCGACCATGGCCATCATGGTCGCCGGCTCCCAGAAGTAGGCGGCGCCGACGACATTGTCGACCGGGCAGTCGCCGAGAACGCCGAGGCGACCGACGGCGTAGCCACCCATGCCTTCGGCGGTGAGGCCGAGTTCGGCACCTCGTCGCACGGTCGACTCGTCGAGGAGCCAGGCCATGGCGAGCATGCCGATCGATCCTCGGAGGCTGCGGGCGACGGTGAGACTGTCCATGGCCGCCATTGTGGTGGGTGATGGTGCTCGGCGTCCACGAGCGCAAGCGAGGACCCGTCGGTGTGGTTTAGGTCGAATGCTGCGATCCTCGTCGGCGAGGATCTTGCCGACCGTGACCAGTGCCGATCGAACCGCCGATATCTCGAACCGTCTGATCGTCGTCACGACGGTCGTGGCGACCGTCGGCTGCGTGTACCCCGGCTTTCTGATCGGGGCGATCACCGTGCAGGTGCGTGATGAGTTCGACGTCAGCGCCGCCACCTACGGGTGGGCGATGGGCACCTACTTCCTCGCGGCGACCTTCGCCTCGATCCTGGGTGGGCGACTGGTCCAACGCGTGGGACCGCGTCGACAGCTGATCGGATGCCTCATCACGACCATGGTCACTCAGGGGTTGATCGCTGCGATCGGCGAGTCGTTCGGTGTGATCGTCGCGCTGCTCGCCGTGTGTGGCGTGGTCAATGCCGCGAACCAGACGGCCGTGAATCTGGCCCTCACCCGGGCGCGTCTGCCGCGGCTGGGTCTCGCGATCGCGCTCAAGCAATCCGGCATGCCCACCGCCGCGATGATCAGTGGCGCGACGGTACCGCTCCTCGCACTCACGCTCGGCTGGCGCTCGGCGTTCGTTCTCGGGGTCGGCATCGCCGGTGCTGCCCTCATCCTCGTCCTTCGCGTGATCGAACCCGGTGGGGTCGAGATCCTCCGCACGGCGAAACCGGTGTCGACCCGGCGAGCGCTCTACTGGTCGATGATCGGTGGCGCCTTCCTCTCGTTCTCGGCCGGCGGCCTGACCTCATGGCTCGTCGCATCCGGCGTCGACGCCGGACTCGGTGAGGGCATGTCGGGCTGGCTCCTGAGCATCGGCGCTGCGTTCGGTGTCGGCGTCCGTCTGTTCTGGGGACTCCGGATGGATGCGATGCGGGCGCTGCCGTACTCCATGGCAGCGCTCATGGCCGGCGTCGGCGCCTTTGGGATGCTGGGTCTCGCTCCCCGGGTCACCGCGCTGCACGTCGTCGTCACCTTCCTTGCCTTCGGTGCTGGTTGGTCGTGGCCGGTCTTCACGAATTTCGGGATCATGCGAGCCAACGGCGACGCGGCCGGCGCCGCCAGCGGCGTGACCCAGATGGGGATCTACCTCGGCGTGTTCCTCGGCCCGCTCGTGACCGGCTGGACGATCGACGAGTTCGGGTACTCGTGGATGTGGGCCGTGGTCGCCACGTGCATGGCGATCGGCGCGGCGATCACCTACGGCGTCCGGGAAGAGTTCGCCTAGGCCGGCCGGGTGCTGATCGCGTACGCCGAGTAGCGACGCATCAAGTGGGCCTGCAGATCTTGGGAGTCGATCGTGTCAGCCGCGAGCTCCTCGGGCTGTTCGCTGGTGGAAAGGTCGACCCGCAGTCGTTCGATGGCCTCGTCGATGGTGAGGCCGATGCCTGCGTCGGCATCGACTCGCTCAGCGTCGTCGCGGTAGAGCTTCGCTTTCCACGAAAGCGAAAGACGGACGGCATCGTCGGGGTAGGTTGCGAGCACCGAGCCCCGATCGGTGATGTGCCAGTCGGTGCCGTCGTATTCAAGTTCGGACGAGAGGGTCATGCCGCCCGGCTTCATCGAGCCTTTCGGCCCGACCCGCTGCACCTCATGCGGCATGAAGTCGTTGTCGCCGACGATCGCCGTATTCCAGGTGTCGTCGTGTAGGAACGAGGGCCCGTCGACTCCCTCGGGCCAGTAGCGGAAGCCGCCCGCCTCGCCCCGGTAGAACCAGGCCACCGCCGTGACGATATGGATGCGTTCCGCCTCGAACAGACGACTGACCCCCATTGCGGTGAGGAGCCAGGCCGGCGCGTTGCGGCGATCGACACCCCGGAACTCGGGGATGTCGGTGTGGCTGAAGCCCTGGCGTCCGATCGGTGTCGTGAGGTTGACGTAGACCTGTTCGGGGACGATCACGTCCCAGCCGTACATTCGCCGGGCAGCGTCGTGGAAACCCTCGTGGTGCAGCAGCGCCTCAGCGCCATCGACCTGCGGCTCGCCGAAGGCCCACTGCCCTCGGAAGGTTGGCCCGACCATGGCGTTGGTGAAGTCGGTGTTGCCGTCATCGCCGTTGTTGTCGGCAACGTCGACGGCCGCTTTCGAGGAGGCGATCGTTCGGCCGGGCTGCCAGTACGGTCCGTTGTCGCGAGCCATCTGCCGGATCGCACCGGGATCGTCGACCACCTGGTCAAGCACGATCGGGGCCTTGGGTGGACGGACGAGGGTCGCCATGCCCACGACCGTAGCGGCCGGGGGGGCCGACGGTTTGCTCAGGTGTCGGTTGGGTTCGACCGCTGGTCGTCAAGCAGGGCTCCGACGGCGGGGGCGTGGGCGACCCGGAACTCGTTGATGTACGCCTCGTGGTTCTCGGCGAGTTGGTCGGGGTCGTACAGATAGTTGACCAAGACGCCGAACGACTCGGCCTCGCCCTTTGGTGACGGATCGCCACCGACATTGATCTGCTCGAGTCGGGCGCCGTTGCGTAGGTGGAATCGGGCGACCGAATCGCGAGGCTCGTCGCCGCGTTTGGCGTGTAGCAGGTACTCGGCGGTGAGTCGTCGGAGGCCGTCGGCGCTCGGGTCGACGCGCATCCCTTCGTCGTCGACCCACCGGCGCAATCCCGGGACGGGGGACAGGGTCGAGAACTGCCGAAGGCTCGGCACCGTGCGCTGAAGTTCGTCGGTGACCTGCTTCAGCAGGAAGTCGCCGAGCGGGATGCCTCGCAAGCCGGTTTGGCAGTTGGTGATCGAGTAGAAGATCGCTGTGTCCGCGGGGTGAGCGCCTTCGGGATCGGTGAGGCCCTGGTTCGGCACGGGCGCGTCGATGACCGCCTCGATGTGGGTGGCCAAGCTGTGGACGAGTGCGATCTCGACGAAGATCAGGGGTTCGGCCGGCAGGCTCGGATGGAAGAAGCCGTAGCAACGGCGGTCGTGCTCGAGTCGCCGTCGGAGATCGTCCCAGCCCCGGATCTCGTGTACCGCTTCGTACTCGATCAGCTTCTCGAGGGTCTCGGCCGGGGTCTGCCAGTCGATCGCCCGCAGCTCGAGGAATCCCCGGTTGAACCAGGACGACAGCAGATAGGCGAGGTCGCGCTCGGCGGGGGCGATGGTGTCGTCGCGCAGTCGGAGGGCGTCGGCCCGCATCGTGAGCAGGGTGTGAATGCCGTCGTCGGCCAGGTTGATCGAACGGAAGAGGTCGAGCCGGGGAGCCTCCGACGCTGCCCAGAGGTCGTGAGCGGTTGTGGCGTTGGGGGAGTCTTGGTACGAATCGATCGCGGCTGCCACGGCGGTGGGGTCGGGTGCGAACGCCCGAACGAGAAAGTCGAAGAACGACCGTTTCGCCTCCTCGTCGCAGGCTCGGGTGAGGTTTGCGTAGCGCCGCACGACCAGTTCGGCGAGGCTGCGAGCGGCGGCCTCGTCGCGAAGGCGGGTGAGGGCCCTACACGTCTCCTGGAGGACGACCAGCTCGGGGTTGGCGGACGGGGACACGTCGGCAGTGTAGGAGAAAGTTAGCCGTTGGCCCATCGTCGCATCCTCTACGCTGAAGACCGATGACGGGCTTGACCACCATGCCGAAGCCGTCCACTGGGGACCTGGTGGCGGGCATCTCGGTCGCTCTTGTTGTTCTTCCGCAGTCGCTGGCCTATGCCGAGATCGCCGGGATGCCACCCCAGTACGGCCTCTTTGCATCGGCGCTGCCGCCGATCCTCGCCGCGCTGTTCGTCTCCTCGCGCTACCTGCAGACCGGCCCGGTTGCCCTCACTGCCCTTTTGGCCTTCGGTGCGCTCGAGCCGCTGTCGACCCCGGGATCGCCCGAGTACATCGCCCTCGCCGCCCTGCTCGCCTTGTTGGTGGGCGTGTTCCGAATCCTGCTCGGCCTGTTGCGTCTCGGTGGCGTGGCGTACCTCCTTTCCGAACCGGTGCTCACCGGCTTCACCACCGCCGCTGCGATCTTGATTCTGTCGAGCCAGCTACCGAAGGTCTTCGACGTGTCGACCTATGGCGATGGTGTCCTGGCCGATGCCCTCCAGGCGCTCACGTCCCCGGGTGAGTGGCAGTGGCCTGCGATCGGCTTTGCGGCGATGACCCTCGTGCTGATGTTCGGCGGTCGCCGACTCCACACCCTGTTCCCCGGCGTACTTGTCGCCGTGGTATTCGGCGTCATCGTCTCCGGGTCAGCCGACTACGACGGATCGACCGTCGGCGAACTCGATGGTGGCTTTGTCTCGCTGACGTTCGACTTCCCATGGGACAGGGCCGGCGATCTCGCACTTCCAGCGCTCGTCATCGCCATGGTCGGGTTCGCCGAACCGTCGTCGATCGCTCGGATGTTCGCCGCTCAGGGCCGCGAGCGTTGGGACGCCAACCGTGAGATGGTCAGTCAGGGTGTCGCCAACCTCGCCGCTGCTGTCTCGGGTGCGTTTCCGGTCGGTGGCTCGTTCAGCCGCAGCTCGCTCAACAAGCTGGCGGGTGCCACCAGTGCGTGGGCTGGCGCCATCACCGGTGCCTTTGTGCTCTTGGCCCTACCGCTTACGCCGCTGCTCGAAACGCTGCCCAACGCGGTCCTTGGTGCGATCGTGGTCGGCGCCGTCGCCAAGCTGATCCGCCTCGATGATCTCTGGGCGCTGCTGCGAGCCAATCGGTTGCAAGCACTCGTCGGCGTCGGCACGCTGGCGGCCACCCTGGCGTCGGCCCCCCGGGTCGAGCGTGGCGTGATGGTCGGTGTCGGGCTTGCGCTGCTCGCTCATCTCTATCGCGAGCTGTCCGTCACGACCCCGAGTGTTCGGGAGGGCAACACCCTCACGGTCGCCCCGGAGGGGGTGCTGTGGTTCGCCACGATCCCGAGTGTCGAACGGCTGATCCGAGCAGCGATCGCCGACGAGCGCGATCTCGACACGGTTGTGCTCGACCTCGCCGGCGTCGGACGCATGGACTTCTCGGCGGCGGCGGCGTTGCGGCGCATTGTCGAGGAGATCGGCGACTATGAGAACGATGTTGCCGTCGAGATCGTCAATGTGCGGCAGGGCGCAGCCCGAGGCGCTGCCGCCCATCTTGTCGATTGACACCTCTGCGGATCGTTACCAGTTACCAGGTGATCGGTTGGGTGGCACCGAGCGCCCGGCCTTCGGTGCGGACGCCCTTGGCGGTCATCTGTGGGCCGATCTCTCGCCACAGTTTTGGCAGCCTGTAGTGCACAACCCGCGGGAAGAGGTGGTGCAGTGCGTGGTAGTCGTGGCCCCGGATGATCAGGCGTGAGCCTGGGAACACCGCAACGCGGGTGTCGACATAGCGGCCGACCTTCCCCTCGGCTGGGTGGTGCGGATACCAGGCGAAGATGAGAGTCAGCCAGCACAAGACGAGCTTGGTGGGGATGAACCACAGCACCAGCGCCTCGACGCCAACGCCGACGATGAAGGCGGCGATCAGCACGCTGGTCGAGACCAACCAGTAGCGGAACGTGTATCGCTCGTCTTGGAGAACCCGTTCGGCCTGATTTTCTCGGATCGCACGGGGCAAGAACACCTGGGTTGCGGGCACGAAGGCGAACAACGGCAACAGGGTTTGGACCATCACGGCGCCGTAGAACTTGACCGGCAAGTTGCGAAGCGGGCCCTGGGCGATGAAGTCGGGGTCTTTCTCGGGATCGTTGGTGAAGGCGTGGTGCCGCATATGGCTCACGCGGTGCCCCTTGAACGAGAAGCCCACCGGGATCGCCGAAAGCATGCCGACGAGATCCTCAACCCAGCGGCCCTTCTTCGAGTCGCCCCACACATTGCCGTGGGCCGCCTCGTGCATCGGCATGTAGAAGGTCGTCGCAACGACGAAGCTCAGGATGCCGCCAAGCCACAGCGGGATGGCCCCGACGAACCCGGCGACCAGGATGGCAATCCACGCGACGGTGAAGGCCGCAAAGGTGGCGAGAAGGCGCCAGGCGATGCCGCTGCGGTACGGCGCCACGAGCCGACGTTCGTCGCGCCGTTCCATCCGCACCTGGTGGTTGATGTCGGTCATCGCAGACTCCTCGAGACTCGGCCCGATCGGTTGACCTACCTTACGATGTATGCCTCGACTCCGACAGGTCCACGCCACCGATGCCCATGAGCTCGCTCAGACCCTTTACGGCATGTTGTTCGGGGAACGCGATCCCGTCGACGAGCCCGGCACGGCGACCGGATCACCCGGCGACTGGTGGACGGTCACGGCGCTGGTGCCGGACCTGTTCGACCACATCGTCGGCGGGTTCGGCTTCTATCGCTCGGGCAACCGGCTGCTCGATCCACAGTTGCGAGAGTTGGGACAGACACGCACCGGCTGGGCTCGCGGTTCCCAGTTCGTCTACTCCCAGCATGTGAAGGCATGTCGAGAAGTTGGGCTGCCCGAGGAAAAGATCCAGGCGATCCGAGCCTGGGCCGTCGCCGACGTCTTCTCGGCCACTGAGCGAGCCGTGCTCGCCTACACCGACGCGCTGGTGCTGCAGGGCGGGCGGGTTCCCGATGAGGTGTTCGACGCGCTCCGAGTCGAACTCTCCGAGGAGGAGATCCTCGAGCTGACCTACATCGTCTGCACCTACGAGATGCACGCCACGATGTCGAAGGCCCTGCGGCTTGAGTTCGACGACGTCGACGACCCGATCATTGAAGTGCCAGGACCGGAGGGAGTGGGCCCGTCGACGATGGACGCCATGCGGGTCGTGGAGGACCTCGACGCCGGGTAGCTACGCGAACGGGCGCTCGTCCCACCAGGGAACCGACGGCGGCATGTCGGTGGAGGGCTTACCCGGGAACGCTGCATCGCGCTTCTCAAGAAAGCTCATGACCCCCTCGGCCGCATCGACGCCCCGACCGAGTTCGTCGATCATGCGGCTGTCGACCTTGTGGGCCTCCATCGGGTGATCGGCACCGAGCATGCGCCACAGCATCTGCCGAGTGGTGGCGACGGAGACCGCCGATGTGCCGTCGGCGAACGAGGCGGCCAGTTCACGGGCCGCAGGCATGAGATCCTTGGGTTCGTGAAGGCTTCGAATCAGGCCAGCCCGATGGGCTTCCTTGGCCATGAACACCTTGCCGGAGTACGTCCACTCCAGCGCCTGACTGATGCCGACGAGCCGGGGAAGGAACCAGCTCGACGCCGCTTCGGGCACGATGCCGCGCTTGGCGAACACGAAACCGATCTTGGCGCCGGTCGACGCCATGCGGATGTCCATCGGCAGTGTCATCGTGATGCCGACGCCGACGGCGTGACCATTGATCGCCCCGATGACCGGCTTGCGTGATTCGAAGATTCGGGTGGTGACTCGACCACCGCCGTCCCGGGGCACGCGAGTGGTGTTGTCGCTGGCGACCCGGTCAGGCTGCTGGGAGGCGTTGAAGGTGTCAGCGCCTCCGCTCAGGTCGGCACCCGCGCAGAACGCTCGCCCAGCGCCGGTGACGATGACAGAACGAACCCTGTCGTCGGCGTCGGTGATGTCGAACGCGGCGACCATCTCGCGCACCATGACGTTGGTGAACGCGTTCATGACCTCGGGTCGGTTGAGCGTGAGTGTTGCGATGCCGTGGTCGTCAGGACCGGGCAGGTCGAGAAGGATGTGCTCGAAATCGCTCACCGGTCGGCCGCTTCTACTACGAAGCATGCGGTGGTGGCGGTCGAGCCGCCGATGTTGAGGGTGGCGACTCGTTCTGCGCCATCGATCTGGTAGCCGCCAGCCGTGCCGCTCACTTGTTTGGTGGCGTCGACGAGCATGCGGGCGCCGGTCGCGCCGACCGGATGGCCGCCGCCGATCAGGCCGCCGCTCGGGTTGACGGGCATGTCGCCATCGCGCTCGAGCCGGCCTTCCTCGATCGCCTTCCACGACTCGCCCGGTGCCGTGATCCCGAAGTGATCAATCGCCATGTACTCCGACGGGGTCATGCAATCGTGGGTCTCGATGGCGTCGAGTTGGTCGGTGCCGCCGATACTGGCTCGGTCGAACGCGTCGGTGATCGCCCGCCGCACGTGCGGCATCACATAGTCGCTGTCGCTGCTCCGCTCGAATTTCTGGCCGATCGGCAGGCCGACGGTCGTGTGGCCCCACCCACCGATGACCGAGCGGGCGTTGCGGTCGTGCTCGGCGAGCCACCGGTCGCTCACCAGCACGACGCCGGCCGCCCCGTCGGTGATCTGGGTGACGTCGTTGCGGCGCAGGCGACCCTCCACGATCGGGTTGGCTTCGTCGTCGGCGAGGAACGACTCCGGCGTCAGCGCCCATGCCCGGGTCTGGGCGTTGGGGTTGTCCTTCGCGTTGCGCAGGTTCAGTTCACCGATGGCCCGCAGATGCTGTTCATCGATGCCGTAGCGACGGTCGTATTCACCCGCCACCCGCTCGAACGCATACGGCCAGAAGAACTCGATGCCCTCGGTCTCGTGCCCGACCCACGCCGCCGCCGTCTGGACCGCCGCTGCCGGACCGCCCGGCATGGTCTTCTCCTGCTCGATCCCGAGCACCAGCACACAGTCGTAGCGGCCGGCCTCGATCTCGGCCATGCCGGCCAACACGGCCATCGACGACGACGCACACGCGGCCTCGTGCCGCATCGCCGGCACGCCCCACAGCGCCGGCTCGACGGTCGCAGGCATGGCACCGAGGTGCCCCTGACCGGTGTAGAGCTGCCCGAAGGCATTGCCGACATGAATGCTCTCGACGGCGTCGGCCCCGATCCCTGCATCGGCCAAGGTCGCTGCCACGACCTCGGCGGTGAGGTCGGCGATGTCGCCGTCGGTCTTGGCCAGATTGTTGGCGAAGTCAGTCTGATGAACACCGAGGATGTTGGTCATTGTTGGCGGCTCCAGAGATCACGCAATGCAGGTTTAACGACCTTGCCCACGGGGTTGCGGGGAAGGGCATCGATCAGTTCAAGTCGTTCGGGCAGCTTGTAGCTGGCGATCTCATGGTCGCGCAGGTGAGCGATCACGTCCGAAAGCGACGGTGGATCGGCATCGGGCGCCGCCACTGCGAACACCCCGACCTTCTCGCCGAGGTCCCGATCGGGGAAGCCGACCGCTGCGCACTCCACGATGGCGGGATGGTCGGCGATCAACGCCTCGAGTTCGGCCGCACTGATATTCATGCCACCCCGGATGATGATGTCCTTCGCCCGGTCGACGAAACGCAACAGGAGGGGCGGGTTGTCGGCGCCGACGTACTCGAACAGATCGCCGGTGCGGTACCAGCCGTCGGCATCGAACACTTCGCCGTCCGGCGTGGTCTCGGCCCCGGCCGGTGCGGGGAGATAGCCGTCGAACACGGTCAATCCCCGGAAGCGCAGCTCACCGACCGTGCCGGTGGTTGTGATCTCGGACTCGTTGGCCGGGTCGACGAGTCGGATCTCGACGCCTTCCCGCTCCGGCACCGGGAAGTAGCGAGCCCGTTCTGTCGGATCGGGCACAGCCGCCATCGTCGACATCATCGCCGCGCCCTCGTTCGAGCCGAACACGTTCACGATCTCAATGCCTCGGGCCTGCCAACCCTCCACCATCCACGGATCGAGCGGGGCCGACCCCGACGCGATCTTGCGAATGCTCGACAGGTCGAGCTGATCGAGCATTGCGTCGTTCGCCAACAACATGTTGAGCGCAGCCGGCGGCACGACCGTGTAGCTGATCCGCTCACCCGAGATCTGGCCGAGGAACACCTGCAGATCGAGCGGATGGTGCAGGGCCAGGAAACAGCCGGTTTCGATCCAGGTCAGCAACATGCCGCCGATACCGGCCATGTTCACCACCGGGAACGGGCACAGGACCCGATCATCCGCTCCCAAGTCGAGCTCGGCCACCTGGAACCCGGAGGTGGCCAGCCACTTACCGTTGGTGCGGGGCACGCCTTTTGGGGTGCCGGTCGTGCCGGAAGTCCAGCAGACGGTGGCTCGCGTGTCCGGAGTAATCGCCGCCGGCTCGAGGGGCGTGCCGGGCTCGGTCGCAGGCGCAAGGATTGCCACCTGCGGCCCCAGCGCTTCGGCCGCAGCGGCGACCTGATCGGGCCGGTCGGTCCGGTCGGTGGTGACGAACACCTCGAACCCGGCCGTCGCGAACCCGTGACGCAACTCGTGCGCCCGGTGCTGGACGGGGAACGGCACAGCTACGGCCCCCATCCGAAAACATGCCAGCAGAGCGATCGGCAACTCGACCACGTTGGCGAGCTGGATCCCGACCGAGTCACCGGGCCCGACGCCGGCCGCCCGCAGTTCAGCGGCAGCACCGTCGATGCGAGCATCGACCTCGGTCCATGTGAGCCGCTGGGGCAAGCCGCCATCAAGCGTGGCTCGATTCGGAGCGTCGGCCAGCGCTTCCTCGTCGGGCCGCGCGTCGACGGCGCGTCGGACCAGTTCGTCGATCGTGGTGGGTTCGCTCATTGCGCCATGATCGCAGACGTGACGTCGCCGCACCGATGAGCCAGCATGGAGCCATGAAGGTCGAACTGCGCAACGAGATCCATGGCGGCCTCCCGCCCCACGACGATCATCCCTACCGCAGCGGCGTCTGGCGGCCTCAGTACCGCGAATACGACGCGTGGGACCTCGACGTCGAAGGCGAGATCCCCGACGATCTCGCCGGTGTGTACCTGCGCAACACCGAGACGGCGGTCTTCGAACCGGCCAAGCGCTACCACCCCTTCGACGGCGACGGCATGATCCACTCGATCGGGTTCGCCAACGGTGAAGCCACGTACGCCAACCGTTTCGTGCGAACCGAAGGCTTCCTCGCCGAACAAGAAGCGGGTCGGTCGTTGTGGGCCGGCATCACCGAGCATCCCTCCAACGCCGAGGCCGACCACGGCTGGGGGGCTCGCTCGATGATGAAGGACAACGCCTCGACCGACATCATCGTGCACCGTGGCGAAGCGCTGGCCAGCTTCTACCAGTGCGGTGAGCTCTACCGCCTCGATCCGCACACGCTCGAGACCAAGGGCACCACCGAATGGGGCGGCTTCTTTCCGCAGGAAGGTGTCTCCGCTCATCCGCGTGTCGACGAACACACCGGCGAACTGCTCTTCTTCAACTACGGCATCGAGGCGCCGTACATGCACTACGGGGTCGTGAGCCCGGCCGGTGAGCTCGTCACCTACATCGACGTGCCCTTGCCGGGGCCCCGGCTGCCTCACGACATGATGTTCACGAAGAACTGGACGATCCTGAACGACCTGCCGTTGTTCTGGGATCCCGAGGCGCTCGCGTCGGGGTACTACTCCAACGTGTTCCGGCGTGACCTACCGAGTCGGTTCGCGCTGGTGCCGCGGCACGGCTCCACGGAGGACATCCGGTGGTTTGAGGCCGACCCGACCTTCGTCCTCCACTGGACCAACGCCTACGAGGACGGTGACGAGGTCGTCCTCGACGGCTTCTTCCAACACAACCCCACGGCTCGGGGTGTTGACCGCACGGCGAACGTCGACTCGAAGCACAAGGGGTTCGAGACCCTCGACATGAATGTGCTGCAGGCTCGCCAGCACCGCTGGCGTTTCAATCTTGTCACGGGAGAGACCCGGGAAGAGCCGCTCAGCGAGACGTGTTCAGAGTTCCCGATGATCAACGGACAGCACGGGGGGCGCTCGTACCGCTACAGCTACAACGCCTTGTGCGCCCGCGGCATTTTCGCGTTCAACGGCCTCGTGAAACACGACGTCGAGACAGGCTCCGAGACGTTTTGGCACGCGCCGGAGGGCACCTTCGTGAGTGAAACCGTGGTCGCCCCCCGGCTCAGCTCGACGGCGGAGGACGACGCCTATCTGCTGACGTTCTCGTGCGACATGGTGAACGACGAATCACATTGTGAGATCTTCGACGCCGCCGACCCGACAGTCGGCCCGATCGCCCGAGTCAGGCTCCCCGAGCGCATCTCGTCGGGGACCCACGCCACGTGGGCGCCAGCCTCCCAGCTGACCTGACCCGCCACCTCGGCGCGCCCGATCAGAGTTCGAAGGTGGCGCGGGTGAGGAAGTCGCCTTCGGTGATGTCGGCGGTGGCCTCACGACGTTCGCCCTTGAGCCAGATGGCGCCGTCGGGGTCGGCCGCAAGGTTTTTGACCCATTGGGAATCGCGACGAACGGTCGAGACGTCGATGCGGTCACCGACCCTCGTGGCGACGAGCGGGACCTCGCGGGTCTTGCCGCTTCTCCGGCCGGTGGTCTCGACCACGACGATGCCGATACCGATCGGCATGGGCGAGGTGAGGCCTGCTTTGGCGATGGGGCGCACCACCGAATTGAGGGTGCGGAAGCCCTGCTTCACCAGGTCCTTGCGGAGTTCGTCGAATCGATGGGGGAGCACTCGATCAGGCTACGCCGGGTTTGCCGACAGGCCCCGATCGCGTCGCTGGGTGTCAGTAGAGCGAGCCACCGCTTTCGCCGTCGCCGGTGAGATTAGCCCCCCGGGCGGCGGCCAGCGAGGCGGCAGCACCGGCGCCGAGTGCAACCTGGTCAGCAGTGGCCGTCACCATGCGAAAGCCCTGCTGGAAGCGCTTCGGGACGAGCGGCCCGGTCGCATGGCAGCCAGGCACGACACCGACCTTCTGGCACTCGTCGATGATCCGGGCGTAGGCCTCGTCGAACGCCGGCGACCCATCGTTGTTCGCCGGCGGGAGATTGAGGGTGAGTGAAAGATCGGCGGGGCCGACGTAAACGGCGTCGATCCCGGGAACCGACAAGATCTCGGGCAGGTTGTCGACGGCCTGCTTGGTCTCGATCATCGGGATGACGGCGATGCTGTTGCGAGCCCACTCGACATAGTCGTGTCGGCGGATGCGGCCGATGGTCGGCCCGAACGAACGGGAGCCACCGTCCGGGGCGTAACGGCACGCCTTCACCGCTGCCTCGGCCTCCTCGGGTGTGTTGATCATCGGGATGATGACGCCCTCGGCGCCAGCGTCGAGCATCTTGCCGATGATGCCGGGCTCGTTCCAGGGGACACGGACGATCGGGATCGAACCGCCGTGCTCGATTGCCCGGATCAATTCGACGGTGATCTGGTACTCGACGGTGCCGTGCTGGGTGTCGACGCATACGTAATCGAAGCCCGCCCTTGCCATGACCTCGGCTGAGAGTGTCGCCGGAATCGAGAGCCACCCGCCGACCGCATTGTCACCATCGGTCCACATCTGTCGAAGTGTTCGCATGCCCGGATGTCTAGCGCGTCCACGGTGCCGATGAAGTCCCCGGTTGCGACGCGGTAGCGTCACGGCCATGAGCTACGAGCAGATTCGGGTTGAACACGCCGGCGACGTCGCCACGTTGACCCTCGACAACCCCGAGAAGCGCAACGTCCTCGCCCTCGAGACGATGCAGGAGATCACTTCGGCGCTCCGCGAGATCGGCGAGACCGACACTCTTGGCATCATCATCGCAGCCGAGGGTCCGGTGTTCTCCGCTGGCCACAACTTCGGCGACATGCTCGGCTCCTCCGAAGAGGAGGTGCGGGCACTGTTCGACGTGTGCACGGAAATGATGACCCTCGTACAGGCACTTCCCCAAGTCGTGATCGCCCGGGTTCACGCGCTTGCCACGGCTGCAGGATGCCAGCTCGTGTCGATGTGCGATCTCGCCGTCGCCGCCGAGTCGGCTGCCTTCGCCGCCCCTGGTGGCAAGGGTGGTCTGTTTTGCCACACCCCAATGGTCGGGATCGCTCGTGCCGTCGGCCGAAAGCGGGGCCTCGAGATGGCGCTCATCGGTGATCCGATCGATGCGCACACCGCCGCCGACTGGGGACTCGTGAATCGGGTCGTCGCCGACGACGCTCTTGTGGAGGCGACCGACGAACTCATGCGCCGCGCCACTCGTGGCTCGGCCACCTCGAAGGCGCTCGGCAAGCAGACCTACTACGCCCAGATCGACATGGCCCAGGACGCGGCCTACGACTTTGCCTCCGGTGTGATGACGGCTGGTGCTGTTGCTCTCGACGGCCAGGAGGGCATCGCCGCCTTCGTAGAGAAGCGGCGCCCCGAGTTCGGGCCCCGTCGCTGAGCCGACAGCCATGAGCGGCTGGCAACTCGCCCAGTTCAACGTCGCCACCGCCAAGTTCGACGACGACGATCCGCGTCTGGCCGAATTCATCGACAACCTCGACTGGCTCAACCGGCTTGGCGACGAGTCGCCTGGATCGGTGTGGCGGTTCCAGAGCGAGACCGGTCGCTCCGTCGACGTGAAGGCCTACGACAACCCGCGCATCCTCTTGAACCTCACGGTCTGGGACGACCTCGAGTCGCTCTGGAACTTTGTCTACAAGACCGATCATGTCGAGTTTCTCCGCCGTCGCCGGGAGTGGTTCGAGGTCGACGCCGAAACGGTGCACGTCATGTGGTGGGTGCCCGAAGGGCACCGTCCGACGCCTGCCGAGGGCATTGCACGGCTCGAACACCTGCGTGCTCACGGATCGTCGCCTCACGCGTTCTCGTTTCGGGACAACTTCGAACCCCCGGCCGGATGAGCACGCTCGGTCAGGTGGTTGCCTTCACGCACGACACGTCGTTGCGCGAGCTCCCAGACCGACCGCAGCCGACTCATCCGTAACCATCATCTCCTTGCACGGTCGGTCTCGACGATCCCGAGGTTGCCCGGTTCGAGTCGGCTGACCTCGGGGCTTGGTTCCGATGGCTTGGCTCGATGATTTTCGCGCTGTTGCGAGACCGGTCATCGCTGCAGTCTCACGACAGTGCGACAGAGCGGCATCGGATCGGAGTGAACGGGCGACCGCCAGGATCCGGTATCGGGTGGATCGAGCGATGGTTGCCTCGGCGTACACCCCCCGTTCGAGCCGTACGAGTCGATACCGAGTTACGTCGGGGCGAAGTGCGTCGGAGACGGCCTTGCTCGGTCGTCCCGCAACGTCGAACCCCGCGTCGGCGAGATCGTCGACGAGGTTGGCAACGGAGGCAGTACCACCCCGTTCGATGATGCGAGCGATGAGGTAGCGCCGAAGTTCGAGGGTGTGGAGGATCATCGCTCGAGGCTCGCGCCCCGGTGTGATAACCCTCAGCCGTAGGAGCGCTTGGCGACCTCTTCGAGCATGACTTCGGTGGCGCCGCCGCCGATCGGCAGGATGCGGGCGTCGCGATACATGCGTTCGATCGCGGACTCGCGCATGTAGCCCATGCCGCCGTGGAACTGGACGCAGTCGTACATGACCTGGTTCACGACCTCGCAGCCCCAAGCCTTCACGCCTGACATCGCCTTCACATTGTCCTGGCCTGCGTCGTGCATCCAGGCCGCGTGATACATCGACGCGCGAACGGCATCGACCTTGGCCTGGTTCATCGCCATGCGCTGGCGAATGGCCCCCAGGTCGAAGAGGTGACCACCGAACGCCTTGCGCTCCTGGGTGTAGGCGTTGGTCATGTCGATCGCGGCCTGCGCAGCACCAACCCCCATGCCCACGAGCACCATGCGCTCGTTCTGGAAGTTCTTCATCGTCTCGTAGAACCCGCGATGCACGGTGCCGAGCACCTGATCGTCGGAGACCCAGACGTCGTCAAGGATCAGCTCGGCTGTGTCGGAACAGCGCCACCCGTGCTTGTCGAGCTTGTTGGCGACCGAGAAGCCCTCCGTGCCGGCGGGCACGAGGAACATCGTGATGCCGTACTTGTTCTCGAGATTGGTTCGGGCGGCGACGATCGTCAGGTCGCCGTAGACCGCATTGGTGATGTACATCTTGCGGCCGTTGATCCGCCAGCCGTCTCCGTCCTTCACCGCCGTGGTCCGTATGCCGGCCACGTCCGAACCGGCGTCGGGCTCGGAGACACCAATCGAGAAGATCGCCTCACCGGCGAGCATTTTCGGCACCCACTCGGCCAGCTGCTCGTCATTGCCCGAGTTGATGAGGTGAGGACCAGCCATGTCGGTGTGCACGAGCACGGTCACGTCGAAGCCGGCGAAGGTCGAGGCTCCGAGTGCCTCGGAGAAGGTGGCTGACGCGAGCATGCCGAGACCGAGCCCACCGTGCTCCTCGGGAACCCGAAGGCCGAACATGCCGAGCTCGCCCATCTGGTGCAGGACCTCGCGTGGGACCTTGCCCGCCTCCTCCCACGCATCGCCGTGCGGCGTGACCTCCTTGGCGACGAAGTCCACGGTCTGCTCATAGATCGCTTCGAGCTCATCGGTCATGTACGCGTTACGCATCTTCCGTCTCCTCCGGGTTTTCGAACGTGATCAGGATCTGGTTGGTCTCCACCTGGCCCCCGGGGGCGACACGCACCTCGTCGACGACCCCCGGTCCGCCGGCGGTCAGGGTGTGGAGCATCTTCATCGCCTCGATGACGACGATCGGGTCGGCGCCGTCGACAGCCTGCCCCGGCTCGACATGCACCTCTGCGACGACGGCCGGGAACGGCGCTACAACCGCATTGGCCGCACCGCGCGACCCGGCGGAGGCGGGTGCCCAGTGCTCGGAACGGGAAAGCTGGGTGAAGGTGTGGCTCTGGCCTCGAACATTGACTACACCTTCGACGGCCGTACCGGGGACAGGTTCGACCTCATGGACGTTGCCGTGGAGGTCGCGCATGGCGACGGTCCGGCTCGGTCGGTGCGGGGTGAACCGTCGATCGCCTGCGCCCCATGGCCCGGACCCGGACCCGCAGTGAGCGGCGACGGCAGCCGCCTCCAGCACGCCGTCGTCGACGGGAAGCTCCGTCTCGTCGAGGAAGCGAGTGGTGATGCGGCCGGTTCGAAACTCGGGATGGTCGATCAGCCAGCGGTGGAAACCGCCATTGGTGACGACACCACCGAGCAGAAGTCGGTCGAGACCGTCGCGAAGGCGGGCGATGGCCGCCTCACGCGTCGCAGCGTGCACGATCAGCTTGGCGATCATCGGGTCGTAGTGCGGCGTGATCGTGGAGCCGAGCTCGATCGCAGCGTCCCACCGGACCGAGTCCGGAACGTCGAGCACGGTGACCTGCCCAACCTGCGGCGCAAAGTCGTTGGTGGCATCTTCGGCGTTGATGCGCACCTCGATCGCGTGGCCGGAGAAGGCCACCGAGTCCGGCGCGACGCCGAGCGGCAGCGAAGTCGCCGCTCGTATCTGGAGCTCGACCAGGTCCAGGCCAGTGATCGCTTCGGTGATCGGGTGTTCGACCTGAAGCCGGGTGTTCATCTCGAGGAAGAAGTAGTCGCCGGTCTCGTCGTCGACAAGGAACTCGACGGTTCCCGTCGAGTCGTAGCCGATCGACTCGGCGAGTCGAATCGCAGCGGTGCGCAGCCCGGTCTCGGTCGAATCGGGGAGGTTCGGTGCAGGCGCCTCTTCGACCAGCTTCTGGTAGCGGCGCTGCACCGAGCATTCACGGGTACCGAGTTCGATGACGGTGCCGTGCTTGTCGCCGACGACCTGAACCTCCACATGGCGGGGCCGAGGGATGTAGCGCTCGACGATGACGCGCCCATCGCCGAACGAGCGCGTGGCTTCGGTGACCGCCTCGCTGAGAGCGTGAGCGAAGTGGGCCGGCGTCTCCGCGATGCGGATGCCCTTACCGCCGCCACCGGCAGCAGCCTTCACAAGCGCGGGGTAACCAATGCGCTCGGCCGCCGCCGCGAGATCATCAGGCTCCTGGGAGTCAGAGAAGCCCGGGATGATCGGCACCCGAGCTTCGGCAGCAAGGCGACGAGCTTCGATCTTGGACCCCATGGTGGCGATCGCCTCGGGCTTGGGCCCGATCCAGACCAGGCCGGCGTCGAGGACGGCCTGGGCGAAGTCGGCGTTTTCGGAGAGAAAGCCGTAGCCGGGGTGGACGGCATCGGCGCCGGTGTCAGTGCAGGCGGCGAGGAGATGTTCGCTCGACAGATACGACTCGGCGAGCGAGGCCGGGCCGATACGGATCGCATGGTCGGCGTCAGCGACGAACGGTGCCGTGGCGTCGGGGTCGGCGTACACCGCAACGGTCTCGTGTCCGAGCCGCTTGGCGGTGCGGATGACTCGGCGGGCGATCTCGCCCCGGTTGGCGATGAGGATGCGCATCAACCCATCACCTCACATCCGGTAGACGAGCCCAGGACCCGCCTCGGGCTCCGGTTGACGGGCGGCGACGGCAAGACACAGGCCGAGCGCATCGCGGGTATGGACCGGATCGATCAGGCCATCGTCCCAGAGGCGGCTGGTGGCGTAGTACGGATCTGACTGCGTTTCGTATTGGCCACGAACCTCGGCCCGCAGTGCAGCGATCTCCTCATCGGTCGTCTCGGCACCCTTCATACCGGCGAGACGGATGTCGACCAGCACCGTCTCGGCGGTATCGGCCGCCATCGTCGCAATGCGGCTGTTGGGCCACGCGAACAGCATGCGGGGGTTGAAACCGCGGCCGCACATGCCGTAGTTGCCGGCGCCGTACGCGCCACCGATCAGCACCGTGTACTTTGGGACGGCAGCGTTGGCGACGGCCGCGACCATCTTCGCTCCGTTCTTGGCGATACCGCCGACCTCGGAGTCGCGACCGACCATGTAGCCCGACGTGTTCTGCAGGAACAGCAGTGGGATACGGCGCTGCTCGCAGAGCTCGATGAAGTGGGTGGCCTTGAGGGCCGACTCGCTGAAGATGATGCCGTTATTGGCGATGATGCCGACCATGTGGCCATGGATGCGGGCGAAACCGGTGACGATTGACTCGCCCCATTCGGGCTTGAACGGGGAGAACTTCGACCCGTCGACGATTCGGGCGATGATCTCGGTGGCATCGAATGGGATGCGGTCGTCGGCTGAGACGATGCCGTATAACTCGTCGGCGGGGTACGCCGGCGGCTCAGTTTCGGTGATGTCCATCCAGTCGCGTGGGGCGTCGACCCGGCGCTGGTTGGTGGTTGCGCAGATTTCGCGGAGCTTGCCGTAGGCCTCGGCCTCCGTGGCGGCCATGTAGTCCGAAACCCCCGAGAGGCGAGTGTGGAGTTCGGCACCGCCGAGATCGTCGGGCTCGATGATCTCGCCGAGCGCCGCCTTCACGATCGGCGGGCCACCGAGGAAGATGCGACCGATGCCCTCCACCATGATCACCTCGTCGCTGAGCGCCGGGACGTAGGCGCCGCCGGCGGTGCAGCCGCCAAGCACGACCGAAAGCTGGGGGAGGCCTTTCGCCGACAGGCGGGCCTGGCGGTAGAAGCTGCCGCCGAAGTGATCCTTGTCGGGAAAGATTTCGTCCTGTAGCGGAAGGAATGCACCGCCGGAGTCGACGAGGTAGATCACGCCGAGACCGTTCTCTTCGGCGATCTCCTGGGCCCGAACGTGTTTCTTGATCGCAACGGGGACGAGGGAGCCGCCTTTGACGGTTGCGTCGTTGGCGATGAATACCCAGGGCACGCCGTGCACGACCCCGATGCCGGTGATGATGCCGCCGCCCGGCACCTCGTCGTCGTATTGGCCGAAGCCGGACAGGGTGGAGAACTCGAGGAACGCCGACTCGTGGTCGGTGACCATGTCGATTCGGTCGCGGACGAGCACTTTGCCGCGGGAAAGGTGGCGTTCGATTGAGCGCTTCCGCCCGTGGCCGCCGTCGATAGCGATCTGTTGGCGTTCACGGAGGGTGGCGACCATGGCCTCGTAGACCGCTCGGTTCTCGGCATACACGCCCGAGCCGGCGTCGATCCGGGATTCGATGAGCCTCATGGCGTGCGTCCCCAGAACCGCGAGGTGATGACCTCGGTGAGTTCGTCGAGGTTCCCGCGCTCGGTGTCGAACCATTCGACTGAGGAGTTCATCGCGCCGAACAGCGTGAGTCGGTTCAACCCGGGCTGGTCGACTAGGTCAAGGTCGCTGAGCAGTCGGGTCCAGCGGGCTTCGTAGGCGTCGCGCATCGGCACGACTGCGCCGCGGACTTCGGCCGGTGCCGTCCGGAAGGCGGTGACGTGGGCAGCGGTGTAGGACCCGTTTTCGAAGAGCGCCGAGAGATGGGCTCGAATGTGGGTGGCGAGGCGAGTGCGCGGGTCGGCGCTGGTCGCGGCGGCAGCCTCGTCCCAGGCGTGTTCCATCACGTCGATGCCCTGGCGGAACACCGCTTCGACGATCTCGTTCTTCGAGCCGAAGTGGTGGTAAAGCGAGGCGGCCTTGATGCCGACGCGTTCGGCGATCTGCCGCTGTGCCACGCCAGCCACCCCGTGCTCGAGGACAAGCGCAGCGGTGACGTCGAGAATGCGCTCACGGGCGTCGACGGTGTCGATCACAGCCATACTCGGGACGGTACCTAACGAACGTTAGGTAGGCAAGCCGCACGGCGAACAGAACAAGTGCCGTTCCGACGGATGTTTCATCAACTCCCCCGAAGGTCAACAATCCTCATCATGAATACACCCGGATTTGCCGTCGGAGCTCCCCCGATCGGTTGCAGCGTGCGTGCTGCGTCACGTGATGACCTTCCTCAGGTGATCCGCCTGCTGGAGTCTGCGCGGGCCAATCAGGATCTGCATCTCGACCTCGCCGACGTCGTTGCCGATCTCGGAGCCGACGACCTCACGGTCGTCGCTGCCGCCGATAAGGATGTCGTTGGCGCGCTGATCGGCCGCCTCGAGGGTGAGACGGGCCGCATCTTGGCGATCGTTGTGGCTCCGGAGTGGAGGGACCGTCGTATCGGCGCAAGTCTGATCGAGTACGCCGAGTCACAGTTGTTCGGGCGGGGCGCCCGCAAGGTGACAGCGTTGATCGCCGACGGCCGCGTTGGGTCGCTCAGTCTCTCGGAGCGAGGATTTGAAGCAATCCGGGGCCTCGCTCTTTACGAGAAGGCGGAGACGATCGAACCGTCAGCAATGTCTGTTCTCCACCGATGGGGTGGCGAGCTTGTGCCACCCGAACGGTGGGACGAATTCTCGGGGCTGCGAGCGCAGCGAGAGGTCGTCGACGAACGGGTGCTTGCACCGTTGCTTGAATCTGACCTCGCCGAGCGGTTCGGTGTTGTTCCCCCGACCACGATGTTGCTCTTCGGCCCGCCCGGTACCGGCAAGACGTCGTTCGCCAAAGCAGTCGCCGGCCGGTTGGGTTGGCCGTTTGTGGAGATCTTGCCGTCGAAGCTCGGAGCTGAAGGGCTTTCGATGATGGCTGACGAACTGCACAGCGCCTTCGAGGAGTTGCTCTCGCTCGAGCATGCGGTGATCTTCATCGACGAGGTGGATGACATTGCGAGTTCCCGAGCTGAACGGCCCGAATCGCAAGCCGTCGTGAACGAACTGCTGAAGGCAGTTGTTCGGATACGTGAGGCCGGCGGACGGCTGCTCGTGTGCGCCACGAACTCCATCGGAAGCCTCGACCCTGCTGTTGTGCGCCCCGGACGGTTTGATCTCGTTCTTCCCGTCGGTCCTCCTGACTCGGAAGCTCGGGCCGCGCTGCTCGGTGGAATGCTTGAGTCGATTCAGGCGTCGGTGGTTGATGCCGCTGACTTTGTTGAGGAGACCGAGGGCCTGACGCCCGCTGACCTCGCCAGTGCCGTTCAGCGGGCGGCTTCAGACGCTTTTGGTGCTGCCCGACGTGGCGAGCCGGACGCCCGGCTTGACGCGGCGCGCTTTCGCCGGGCTATCCGGGCGACGGTCCCGACGATCTCGGCGGACGCTCTGGCAGCCTTCCACCGAGAAGCGGATCGCTTCCAACGCATTTGAGTTACGCGTACGCGCGGACGCAAGCCATCCTTGTGACTTGTGACGCTGGAGCTGCCTAGCCTGCGGAGCGGATGGCTTGTGGTTGTGAAACACTATGTGCATGTCGAAACGCCTGCTTTCAGTTCTTGTCTGCCTGTTCGCGCTTGTTGCAGCCTCATGCGGCGGCGGTGACGATTCCGCCACAGATGATTCCCGGGTGGATGACGTTGTTGATGATTCCCGGGTGGATGACGTTGTTGCGTTCCTTGACGAAGACAGTGCCAACGACGACTTCCAGATGAGTGATAGTCAAACCCGTTGCGTTGCTGAAGCGCTTGTTGCAGGCCTTGACAGTGACCTCCTTGACGAGGTTCTCGCCGGAACCTCAAATGACGATCCTCCTCCAGGCTCGGAGGTCGTATTGATCGATGCATTGTTTGGCTGTGCGGCCTTGCAGCAATTCATGATCGATTCCATGGTCGCC
Organism: Acidimicrobiaceae bacterium; assembly: GCA_002729125.1. GTDB lineage: Bacteria > Actinomycetota > Acidimicrobiia > Acidimicrobiales > Aldehydirespiratoraceae > UBA11606. Next base: position 40,932 of record PBTQ01000048.1, read on the forward strand.
GACGGCGCAACGCAAGAAGAGGCCGAATGTTTCGCTGGCGCCCTCGGAGAGGACATGATGCGGGCGATGATGACCAGCGAACTCACCGGCGAGGACCCCGATCCAGCGATGGAGGAAGAGCTGATGAGCGCCGTATTTGAAGTGATGATGACCTGCGGCGGCTTCGAGGAGTAGCAACCAGCGAGAGGTCATTCAGGGTTTCGCCTACTAGCCTGTGCTCAACGGGATCCGAGGTATCGCGGTCCTGGACGCGCTGCCGATCGGCTGACTACCAGTACTCCTCATAATGGATGTTGCCGGGTTGCTTGCGTTTGTCGATGGTGAAGCCTTGCTCGACGAGGAGTTCGACCACGCCGACGGTCGCAGGGAAGACGCCATCCTCATCGGGAATACCGATCATCGCCGGGTTGCCACACATGAAGACGTGGGTGGTCGCCGGGTCGAGTGAGACCCCCATCCGGGCGAAGTCGCCGTCCTTGATCAGGTCCTGTACGTAGCGCTTCGCGATGTCGGGCTCACGGGTCGGCATCGGCAGGTAGTGATAGTTGTGATGCCGGCGTTCGAGTTCGCGGTGGGTCTCTTCGTACCCGAGGTCGACGGAATTACGAACCGACACCGCCGACACGATCGGTCCGTGATGGCCCTTCCGCAGTAGTTCGGTGATCATCGCGTTGTGCGGGGCCTCGCCGGTGCCGGTTGAGAAGAACATGACAGTGCCGGCCGGATTGGTGATCGAGTCGAGCGTGTAGCGGCCGGCGACCTTGGGACCGAGATAGATCCGGTCGCCGGGGCGCTTCAGCGCGAGGCGGGGCGTGAGCTCGGGGATGTTGTCGTCGGTCGGCGGCACGAGGACTATGTAGAACTCGAGCTCGTCGAGGCCGCCCTCGTCGACGAGATACCCGTGGTCGTCCAGCACACGCGAGCTGATGGAGTACGAGCGGCGGATCAGCTTGAACCAGCGGTCACCCAGATTTAGGTCGATGGCCTCGTCGACACGTTCTTCCCAGTACCCGAGCCCCAGGGTGGCGTACTGGCCTGGGGTGTAGTCGGTGCCGCCGTGGTCGGGCTTGATCCGCAGGACCCAGAGGTCGGAGTGGGTGGGCTCGAAGTGGGTGATCGTCGCGTTGTAATGCTCCTCGCGAAGCTGCTCGACTGCGCCCTCGTGTCGGTGACGCCGAGTCTTGCGCGGCTGGATGCGGTCGGGGTCGAGTTCCGGGAAGCAGGCGGCCATGTCGAGGCCGATGCGGTGGCCAGGCGAGGTTGTGGCTACCGAACCCTCGGTCGGTTCACCGAGGAACCAGACATTGCCGGTAGCGAGTGCCGCCTCGGTGACGCCTCGCTCGTCGGGTGTGAGGTTGCGGCGATGCGACCCGATCACGACGTCGTCGAACTGAAGGTCGGGCGTGCGGCGGTCGTTGAAGTAGGCCATCGGGTGGCCATCGACGTCGTCGATCTCATCGGGCACCGAGCGGTAGAGCACGGTGATGCGCCGCTCGCGTTCCATGCGGCGCAGCGCGTTGTCTGCCGCAGGGGAGAGGAGGTCCGGATCCATGCCTCCGGCGGCGAGGACGACATTGCCGCCGGCCGCATCGATCGTGGCGGCGAGTTCGACGGCGTGATCGGTGTAGCCGACCACGAGAACGTCGCGACCCTCGGCATGCTCCGGTTCGGTGTCGACCGTGATCGTGGGGAGGTCGGGGAGCGGGATCGGCGGGGTCCAATCCGGCATTGGGGGCCGGTGAGCGAGGAGGACCGCTCGCGCCCGGTAGCGGTGCCGGTTGGTGGTGAGCAACAGCGCGCCGTCGTCGGCGGCGTCGACGGATTCGACGTGTTCGCCGTAGCCAATGTCGAGTTGGTTGTCGCGCACGAGTTCGGGGAACGTCACGGCGTTGCTGCGGGAGATCAACCGGACCGACTGCACGCCCGAACGCTGGGAGGAGATCGCAACGCTGAGTCCGCCAGCGGTGCCACCGACGACGACGAGGTCGTAGACGAGGTCAAAGTCCTGCTCAGCCATGCCGAAGAGTGTGCCAGACGCGGCCGGGCCACCCCGAAGGGCGGCCCGGCAACAATGTTGGATTGTTCGGGATTTCGTAATCCCGCGTCGACTACTCGAAGGCGTCGAGCAGCTCGGTGAAGCCGACGAGCCCGCCGTCACCAGCAGTTGAGTCGTACACCGACAGGCGAACGCCGTCGCGGGCACCGCGCTTGTCGGGCGAAAGCGAGGCCGGACCCATACCCGGGACCTGGAAGTCGTCGCCAGCCGGACCGTAGGCAGCAGCCTCGAAGGATTCCGGAGTCAGATCAGGACCAGCAGCCGTGGCGATGGTCTCGAAGATCGACAGGGCTTGGCAGCCCTGCCGCACGGAGTTGAACCAATTTTCCTCTTCAGCCGCGTAGTCGAGAGGGTTGCGGAAGTCGGACTCCAGAATGCGCTCCTGTACCGGGGCGATGCACCGGTTCTGGAAATCCTGGTCGTTCCAGACCTCTTCATCGGTCGGCCCGGTCGAGGCAAGCGTGCCGTTTGCGATCGACTTGTCAACGATGGTGGCGCCGAGGTTGCCGAGGCCGGCCGAGTCGTTGCTCCAGATGGCGATCTCGCCCGTAAGGCCAGCGGCGCCAGCGCCACGGATGGAAGCCGACGGGGTACCGAACACCATGAGCGTGTTGGCGCCCGAGGCGTTGAACCGCTCGAAGGCAACGGCCAGTTGGCTGTCCTGGGCGATGGTGTCGCCGTCGGGGGCGTCGATGAGGGCGGAGCCGACTACCTCGATGCCGCGGGCCTCGAGTTGGTCGAGCACGAAGAGCTCTTCGTCAGCGGCAGCGGCGCCGCCCATGGTGAAGACCCGGGCGCCGTCGGTCTCGCCGGTCTGGACAAGGAGATTGAACAGATTGACTGTCGCGTACTCGGTGGTTGCGCCGGCGTGGAACCAAGCAACATTGGCCTGGGCAAGCTCCTCGGCCGAACTGATCTCGCCGCCGACCATGACGGTTTTATTGGTCCCCGTCACGCACGAGTCAGCCGAACCGGCTGGGCCAAGGAAGCCACCGAGGTTCGCGAAGGTCTCGTTGTCCTGGTGCAGGACGGCACAAACGCGCTCGGCATCGGCGGCGTCAATCGGGCTGTAAAACTCCGATGTGATGTCAACCATGCGACCGTTGATGCCACCGCGAGCGTTCAGATCGTCAACCAAGGCCTCCCAGACCGCTGCCTGATCGCCCCAGCCCGACGGGCTGAAGCCGAGCTCCACGAGGAGTTCAAAGTCGAGTAACGAGACGCCGACGTAGATCGTGTCCTCGGTGACCCCACGCCACGAGGCCGTGAGCTCAACGGGCGCCTCCGCTGCGTCGTCGTTCGAATCGTCGTTCGAATCGTCGTCGTCGTCGGCGGTGTCGTCATCGGACGACTCGTCGGTGGCCGTGCCGGCCCCGTCGGTGGTGTCGGCGTCCTCGTTGTCCGTGCTTACGCACGCGCTGGCGACCAGCGCGAACGAGAAGATTGCGACGAGCAACCTGAGCAACGCGGAATGGCGCAGCTTCGTCATGGGTCCCCCTCCATGGGTTTCGCTATCAGGCGCGAAGTCAAGCACGGATCTGATGCCCCGTCAGATATTTGTTCCCTCCGATCGGCTCGAGCCGAGATCTGCCATCCTCATGGGTATGACGATGCTGACATTGGCGGGCTGGACCGGCCCATGGCCTGACGACGACAAGGATGCCAATCTCAAGGCCGACATCGCGGCGCACGCCCATCTCGATCCGCTGAGCACGATCACCAACCTGAGCAACAATGTCGACGTTCCCGTCGGGGCGATCGTGCACTACGTCCTCTGCCGCTGGGCGTCCGAGGGCAGCAGTGCCTTGCTGGAGCTCGGCCCGCGAATGGCCCGACGCCTGCAAGAGCCGTTCGAGACGGCCGAGGTCGCCGGTACCGACGAGGCTCGTCTCGCTGCGTACGAGCAGGTCCGGCAGATGGTGGCATGGCTGAACTTCCCACTCGACCAACCCGAGGTCTACGACGACCTGAACGAGTGACTCGGTTCAGCCTCCGATCGGCGAGCCGGACGTCAGGCCACCGTCGATCGTGAAACAGCTACCGGTCACGAAGGCGGCGTCACCCGACGCGAGATATACGGCGAGCCCGGCGATGTCATCCGGCGTACCCATGCGGCCGACAGGATGCGCTGCCGTTGCCTCGGCCCGCGCAGCGGCAGGATCTTCGGTGAGGTCGAAGGCCGCATCGGCGAGGGCCGTCATGATCCAGCCGGGGCTGATCGCATTGCACCGCACACCCTGATGGCCGTTGTCGATGGCGATCGCTCGCGTCAGAGCGTGCACGGCGCCCTTCGAGGCGTTGTAGACCGCCATCTGGTGATCGGCGACATCGCCTGCAATCGAGCCGATGTTGATGATCGACCCCCCCGACGGCTGGGTTGCCATCTGACGGACCGCAGCACGACAGCAGTTGAAGATGCCGCGGACGTTGACGTTCATCACAAGGTCGTAGTCATCGTCGGTCGTGTCCTCGATCGGCTTCTCGATCTGCACTCCTGCGTTGTTGACGATCGTGTCGAGACGACCGGTGGCACCGACCGCAGCAGCGATCAGGGCGTCGCACGATACTGCCAGGGCGACATCGGTCTCGACCCACGTGACGCCGTCAAGGGTGACCGGGCGGCGGCTGGCGGCGAAGACGGTGGCACCCTCGGCAACGAATCGGGCGGCGACACCCTCACCGATCCCGCTCGACGCACCGGTGACGATCGTGGTGAGCCCGGCGAGTCGCTCGGTCACGTCACGTCTCCGAGCGCGATCGACTCGCAGAGTTGAAGGCCTCGCTCAAGCGCGTCTTCGTCAGCCCACCGGTTCCAGTTGATCCACAATCCGTTTTGGAGGGCGAGCGCGTCGGTGGTGCGCCGGCCGACCGCATCCGGGCTGAGTGACCGGTCGACGTCCATGATCGCTGCATTTAGCTGAGTGGTGCAACGGTCGTAGAGATCGCGCTCGGCGACCGCCACCTCGTCGTTGGTGCGGGACACGGCCCAGATGGCGAGCCACATCTCGAGGTGCTGCGGATCGCTGAATTCCGGGTCGAACCACGAGCGCAACGCCGCCTTGACCCGCGCGCAGGGATCGTCGCCGGCCTCGGCCATGCGGTCATCGATGAGTTGCATCAGGCGTTCAGTGGCCCGCTGGAAGGCAGCGACGACTAGCTTCTCCTTGCCCTCGAAGTGGTAGCTGAGCAGACCCAGTGACACGTCGGCCTCTTTGGCGACCGCCCGCATGCTCGTCGAGTCAAGCCCGTCGCGGACGATGATGTCCATCGCTGCGTCGAGGATCTGTTCCTGAGTCTCGGAGAAATTCACGCAAGCAGTCTGGCACGATGCATCCGTGGATCGTTCAGAACCCAACTACGAGCACCCGTATCCGTCGCCCGAACTCGAGGCGGAGCATCCCTTTCGGCCGCTCGACTTTGTCGAGTACCCACCCGAGGAGATGGCCGAACGGGCGGCGACGTTCGAGACTTTGATGGCGCATCGCCGCAGCCCTAGGCTGTTCTCGGATCGGCCCGTGCCTCGCGACTTGATCGAGTCGGCGATTCGGACTGCATCGACCGCCCCGTCGGGTGCGCACAAGCAGCCCTGGCGTTTCGTCGCCACGTCGGCGCCGGTGGTGAAGCGAGCGATTCGGGAGGCGGCCGAGGACGAGGAACAGGTCAACTACCTCGAGAATCGGATGAACGACGAGTGGCAGGAGGCACTGGCCCCCATCGGCACCGACCACCACAAGGAGTTTCTCGAGATCGTGCCCTGGATCGTTGTGTTGTTCGAGGAGCGCTACGAGGTGCGGCCCGATGGTCAGCAGCGCAAGAACTACTACGTGAAGGAAAGCTGCGGGATCGCCGCCGGACTCTTCGTCGCAGCGCTGCACAATATGGGGCTCACCACTCTCACCCACACTCCATCTCCGATGGCCTTCCTCACCCGCGTGCTGGGGCGACCCGAGAACGAGCGGCCGTTTGTGATGTTCCCGATCGGTTACCCGCTTCCTGGCGTGAAAGTTCCCGACTTCGACCGGAAGGCCCTCGATGAAGTAATGATTGAGGTTGACGAACCGGCCGACTGAGCCATCGTCAGGGGGAATCGTGATGCGTGTTCGAGACAACCGTGCAGCGCGCCTGCTCGCCGTCGTACTCGCTGGCGCAATGATCTCGGCTGCGTGTTCGGGTGATGGAGACGACAGCGCAGCACCGAGCACGACCTCGGCGGCGCCAGTCGAGACGACAACAACGGAAGCACCGGCGACGACTACAACCACGGAGGCGCCGCCTGCGATCACCGAGGATCGGGCCTACTACATCCTTCCCCCCGGCAACTACGGAGGGCTGCCGGTTAACGACAACAGTCTCGATCAGCTGCCCCTCTACGACGGCCTCACGCCGCTACGTGACGACATCGATCCGGAGGATCTCGACAACTTCTTTCTCGCCCAAGACTTCGCGCCGATCGGCGAGACCCGCGTCGAGGATGTCGGTCGCGACGATGTCGAGGTCGTCTACGACGAGTTCGGGGTTCCGCACATCACCGCCGAGACACGCGAGGGCCTCGCCTTCGCTGCGGGTTGGGTCACGGGTCGTGATCGGTCCCTGCTGATCGACTTCGGCCGCGGCCCTGCTCGCGCGGCAATCGCCGACATCCCCGGTCTCGACGCGTTCTCTTTGGTCACCAGCGCCACGCCCTTCGAGCCGAGCCCGGCCGTGGAGGCGCTCGTCGACGAACAGGTCCAGCTGATCCTCGACACCTACGGCGAGGAGGGCCAAGAGATCATCGACGACGCCCAGGCCTACGCCGACGGGCTCAACGCTTATTGGGCGGCGACCGGCCAAGAGCGTGAGCCAGCCACTGTCAACGACGTGGTCGCAGTGACGGCATTCATTGGCTCGATCTTCGGCGCCGGTGGCGGCTCCGAAGCGAGCAACTCCCAGTTCCTTGCCGACCTCGAGAATCGTTACGGCGCCGATCAGGGACGGGCGATCTGGGACGACTTCATGCAGACCGACGACCCCGAGGCACCCACCACCATCAACGAGCGCTTCGAGTACGGCACCTTCACTGGCGGCGAAGTCACCGGTTCGATCCTTCTCGACGAGGGCACGATCGTTTCGTTCGATCCTCGCAATCCCGTCGACGGCTCGGTCCCTATCCCCGTGTCTTATGCCGTCGATGCCGCCGGCGATCCGCCGGACCGACAGGCCTCAAACTGGCTGACCGTTTCCCCGGCGTCGTCGACCAATCGCACGACACTGGCGGTGATGGGCCCACAGCTTGGGTACTACTACCCCGAGATCGTTATGCAGATGCACCTCGACGGACCCGGCATCAAGGCCCAGGGGGCCGGCGTTCCCGGCCTTTCGATGTACCTGTTGATCGGCCGCACCGAGGACTACGCGTGGAGCCTCACCTCAGCCAATCAGGACGTCCGCGACGTCTTTGTTGAGGTCCTGTGCGAGCCCGACGGTCGTGCCCCAAGCCGAACCTCCGGCCACTATCTCCACGACGGTGCATGCATCCCGTTCGAGCAGTTCGATGCGGGTGCCATCGGAGGGACCCCCATCAGCTACCCGGTGTCGGTGCACGGCGCCGTCGTCGGCACGGCGTTCTGGGAGGAACAGCCGGTTGCGTTGACCCGCCAGCGCTCAACCTTTGGTCGCGACGGCCTCAACCTCAAGGCCCTCAAGGACATGACCGAGGGCGACGCCGACACACCGGAGCATTTCTGGGAGGTCGCCAACCAATTCGGCTTCACCTTCAACTGGGGCTATGCCAACCGTGACTCGATCGCCTACTTCGCCTCGGGCTATCTGCCCGTTCGGGCAGAGGGCCTCGACCGTCGTCTGCCGACGCTCGGCACCGGCGAATACGAGTGGCAGGGCTTTTTGACCCAAGAGCAGCACCCACACGCAGCCGACGGCCCCGATGGCCGGCTCCTCAACTGGAACAACCAGTCAGCGCCGGGCTTCATGCACGGCGACGGCACGCTCTACGGCTCATGGCATCGAGTCGAGAACTTCGACCAGTGGGACAACGACCAGACCCTCGAGGAGGTCGTCGGCGTGATGAACCGGGCCGCAACCGAAGACACCACGGCCCCGATCTGGCCGGTCATCTCCTCCGTGCTTGCCGCCGGCGACGCGCCGACGGACCTTGCCGCCGAGGCGGTCTCCATGGTCGATGCATGGGTTGCCGAAGATGCGCCACAGATCGACGGCGACGAAGACGGCGACTGGGATCAGCCCGAAACCCGCATCTACCAGGCGATCTACAACCCGATTCTCAACGCAGCGGTCGAACCGATTATCGGCGACGCGCTCGCCGACGGCACCCGCCTGCGTGGCATCGGGATCGCAAGCCTCGTTGACAAGGATCTCCGGACCGTGCTCGGCGAGTCAGTCGAGGGTGCGTTCAACATGTCGTACTGCGGTGCAGGCGACCTCGCGACGTGCGCGGCCGACCTCTGGACGGCGATCGACACCGCCTTGCAACAGGCGGCAGCTGAGCTCGGCGACGACCTCTCCGCATGGCGCCGCGAGGGCACCCGCAGCGGGTTCACCCCGAACCTGATCCCCAACGACTTCCGAGGCACCAACCGACCGACCTACCAGCAGGTGCTGGAATTCGCGCCGGAAGGGTCGGGTCAATGAGCGAGACGCTGTGGGATGTCGAGCGGCTGACGGAGGCCACCCGGCAGTCGGTGCCGATGGCTGCACAGACCCGGGTCGAGGTCGCGGAAGCCGAGCGCGGCCGGGTCGTGCTGCGCATGCCCCTCGAGGGCAACGGCAACCACATCGGCACGATGTACGCCGGTGCTCTTTTCGCGCTCTGTGAGTTCCCCGGCGGCACCCTCTTTTCCACGACCTTCGATGCGTCGCGGTACTACCCGATTGTCAAAGAAGTCGACATTTCGTTCCGAAAGTTCGCCGGCACCGACATCACCGTCGAGGCATCGATGTCAGAGGAGGAGGCCGCCCGCATCGCAGCGGCCGCCGACGAACACGGGAAGGCCGACTACGACCTCGTGATGGAACTGAAGGACACCGACGGTAACGCCGTCGCTATCTCGACCAACCGCTACCAGATGCGGAGACACGGCATCTGAGCTCGCCCTGGCCGTTGGCCGGACGTCACCGAGAACTGGACGAACGCCTAGTCTCTGCGACCGTGTCCGGACTGATCGAACTCCTGCCGTCACCCGAGATCGACGAGAACCTGCTCGCCGCCGAGCGGCTCGAGAACCTGCGCAGCACCATGCTGGCCGACGGCCTGCAGCTCCTCGTCCTCACTAATCCGGTGAGCATTCGCTACGCCACCGGCTACCGGGCGCATTCCGCCTTCCAGTCACGGATCCCCTCGGCCTACGCAATCGTGCCGCTCGTCGGCCCGATCATCATGCACGGGGCGTACATCGAGGATCTTGCACTCGTCGAGGTTTCCCGACGCTCGCACGCCATCACGAGTTTCGACGCCGGCCTCGATCTCTCGATCGCTGCCGATCGCTTCGCCGCCGATATCGAACGAGCGCTCACCGAGCTTGGCTATGACTCCCGTGACTCGACCGGCATCGAACGCACCACACCGACCGGGCACCGTGCCTTCGCCGATATTGGCCTCAACGTCTTCGACGCAGAGCCGACCGTTGAACTCGCCCGCAGCCGAAAATCCGATCTTGAGATGGTGGCACTCGACTACTCGATTGCCGTTGCCGAGTACGGGATGACGCTGATGGAGCGGGCGCTCGAACCGGGTGTCACCGAGAACCAACTGTTCGCCCTGCTGCACCAGACCAACATCGCCCATGACGGTGACTGGATCGACGGCCGCATGCTGTGCTCGGGCCCCCGAACCAATCCCTGGTATCAGGAGGCGAGTCACCGCAAGATCGAGCAGGGCGACATGGTCGCGTTTGACACCGACATGATCGGTCCGTACGGCTATTGCGCCGATATCTCTCGCACCTGGGTGTGCGGCGATGACCCGAGCCCCGACCAGTGCGATCTCTACAAGCGGGCACTCGAGGAGATCTGGCACAACACGTCCCTCCTGCACGTCGGCGCTTCGTTTGCCGAGCTCTCACAGAACGCCTATCGCCAGCCCGATGAATACGTCGCCAACCGCTACGCCTGTGTATACCACGGCGTCGGCATGAGTTATGAGTATCCAAAGATCCCCTATCCCCAGGACTGGGAATGGACCGGGTACGACGGAGAACTCGAGGACGGTGTCGTGCTGTCCGTCGAGTCGTATGTCGGTGCAGAAGGGGGATCGCAGGGGGTCAAGCTCAAGCAGATGGTGCGGGTGACCTCAAGTGGGGTCGAGGTCTTGTCGAGCTATCCCCTCTGGAATCCTTTCTAATCCGAACGACTGAACCCCGATCCTGGACGTTTGTTCAGGGCACCCCTACGCTGAAGCTAACTGATCGTCTGATCCCATCGCGCTTCTTCACCGAGTCCTCACTTGCCCTTGGCGGCAGCGAAGTCGGGTGCCGCACGATCGAGTCGATCGACTGGTTCCAGCCGCTCTTCAACGAGGTCCCCGACCTTGTCGACGGTCAGCTCGTCGTTCCCAACCGCTCAGGGCACGGATTCACGCTCGACCGCAAGGCGGTCGCCCATCACGCCTTCGACTAGTCGAGATCGACAATCCCGAAGATCTGCGGGTTTCGGTTCTCGATGATGCTGGTGTGCTTCTCGCGCAGCATCTCGACCATGCCCAGATCGGTGAAAATCCAGAAGCGGTTGTTCACGATCGCGTCGTGCACCAGGTCGGCGACTGCGTCGGGCTCCATGCCGCCGTCGATGGCGGCCTTCACGAACGCCTGAGCGGCTTGCTGTTCCTCGGTGGGTTCGAAGAGCGCTGGCGGTGCCGCGGACTCGGGTTGGTTACGGCTCGCTTCGGCGATCTCGGTGCGGACCCAACCCGGGCACAGACACGACACACCGATGCCGGTCTGGTCGCTGGCCATGGTGTTGTACAGGCCCTGGGTGATGCCGACCACAGCCCACTTGCTCGCCGTGTAGGGCGAGTGGCCCGGTAGGTGGCCCGCTATCGACGCCGTATTGACGACGTGCCCTTCGCCCTGCTCGATCATGCGGGGAATGAACGCCCGGTGGCCGTGAACGACGCCCCAAAAGTTCACGCCCATGACCCATTCCCATGCGCCGACCGAGATGAAGTCCGGGTTGGGGGCTTCGGCAACGCCAGCGTTGTTGCACAGCACGTGCACGCCGCCGAACTCTGCGAAGGCGAGATCGGCGAGCTGATCGACCGCTGCGCCGTCGGAGACATCGGTGATCTGGCCGATCACGCGGGTGCTGTGAGCCGCCACTTCAGCGACGGCATCGTCGAGCTTTGGGGCCTCGATGTCGCTCAGCACGACGTTCATGCCCTCGCGAGCGAAACGATTGGCAAACGCTCGGCCCATGCCGCTGGCGGCGCCGGTGACGACGGCGGTCTTGTCGGAGAGATCCTGCATTCTCCGGACCGTACTCGCCGCCCTGATCCGCTCGTTAGTCTCAGATGATGACCTCTTACGAGCGTGTCGATGTCGCTGTCATCGGCCGAGGCCTGATCGGCTCCGGCGCCGGACGCCATCTCGCCGAATCCGGCCGGTCGGTGGCGCTGATCGGACCAGGAGAACCCGCCGACTGGAACGCATCCGACGGGCCGTTCTCGTCTCATCATGACCAAGGTCGCATCACCCGTATCGCCGGCCGCAACGCGATGTGGACCGAAGTGGCCGCCCACGCCTGCGCTCGATATGCCGACATCGAGGCCCGCTCCGGAATCGGATTCCACACCCCACGGGGTGTGCTCGTCTCGTATCCCGACGCCGCCGACTGGGTCGACCGCGCCGAGCACTGGGGGAGTGACGCCCACCTCGTCGACCCGGACTGGGTACGGGGCGAAACGGGTGTGGCGATCGAGAACGGGCTCGGCATCGCGTTCGAGGGAGCGCCGGCCGGCCACGTCAACCCGCGACGACTCGTCGCCGCACAGACCCGCCTCACCGAACTCGCAGGAGGCGTGGTGATCGACGACGCCGTGCGAGCCGTCGAGCGTCGCAACGGTGGTTTCGAACTTTCCGGGGGGTTCGGTTCGGTCATGGCCGATCGAATCCTGGTGTCGACCGGTGGCTTCGGTTCGGAACTTTTCGACTGGAAGCTCGATGTGGAGCGCCGGGCTCGCACCATCGTGATGGCCCGACTGGCTGACGATGGTCGGATTCCCAGCCTGATCCTTGACCAGCCGCCGGACGACCGAATCCAGGAGGTCTATTGGGTGCCTCCGGTGGAGTATCCCGACGGCTCGGTCCGTATCAAGATCGGCGGCAACATGAAGGACACGATCCTGCTCGAGCCCGACGAGCTCGTCGACTGGTTCCACGGTGACGGCGACCCAGCCGAGATCGACTGCCTCCGCAACAACCTCCGCGCCCTCTTGCCCGACGCGCCACTCGGCGATGTCACGACCCAGCCGTGCGTCATCACCGGCACCTCCACCGGGATGCCCTACATCGGCATGGTCGACGATGGCATCGGCGTCGCGATCGCCGGCAACGGTTCGGCCGCGAAATCGAGTGACGAACTTGGTCGACTCGGTGCCTCACTGTTCGGCGAGGCCGGCTGGGGCTCCAGACTCGACCCGTCTCTCTTCACCCCACAGTTCGCCTGATCAGGCGAACGTCCGGATCGCCAAAGCGGTTACGGTCACCGCAATCGTCGCGACGACAAAACGGTCGAACCCTTCCGAGCTGAACCGGTTGCGGAGGTGCTCACCAAACGGGACCGTGGCAAGCGCTGGGAGGCAGCCAAGCACGGCGACCGTCCAGCGACCGGACAACTCGCCGGCGATGAGCAGCGCCACCAGCTGAGCGGCACCGGTCAGTGCAAACAGGGTCGTGATCGAGAAGATGTGGGCGCGGCGTTCGAGTCGGTAGCAGTGGATCCACGATCCGATCAGTGGGCCGGAGATCCCGATTGCCCCTTGCAGGAGGCCGGTGGCGAGCCCGACACCGGGCGCAGCTCGTCGCGAGGCTGCAGGCGTGATCCGGAAGTCCGGCATCCGTACGAAGGTGATGACATAGATCGCGACAACGGCGATGAGCGCGACGACGAGCGGCGCTTCGCTGAACGACACGAGGGCGTAGGTGCCGACGACACCGCCGACGACGCCGGTCGCCCCCAACACCGGAAGGTCGCGGGTCTCGGCTCGACTCTCACGGGATCGCCAGGCCATGACGATATTGATCAGCAAGTTCGGAATGGCGACTGCGGCGACGGCCGTTTCCAGATCGGTGATGAAGGAGATGATCGGGATCGACACGAGTGGGAGGCCCATGCCGCTGATGCTCTTGATCGCTGAGCCGAGCAGGATCGCCGCAAGGGCGACGGCGATTTCTTCGCCGCTCACGATTCGGGCAGTCGGAAGTCGTTACGGGTGGCACTCTCACGTTCGCTCAACGTCGTGTAGCCCCGTCCGTCGGGATGCAAGGCGATCGCCTCGCCCTGCCGCTCCGGCGCTGATGCTGCCTCGCATGGTTCCCCTGCGAGCGCCTCGGCGATCGACGATGTGACAGGCCGGTCGAAGAGCAGGACTCGGGTCGGGGTGCGCACGGCGATCACTCTGCCATCCGCCGACAGGTCGGCGGCGCTGATCGATTCGCCGATGTCGAACTCGGCCACCCGCTCGAGGGTCACAGCGTCACTCGAATCCGTGAGCGGCAGGACGTAGACGCCGGCTGGGCTGTCGGTGCCCTTGGTGATCAGGACCGCCTCGGCGCCGTCGACATCGACCATCACCGCTTCGGTGTCGAGGCGGCCCTCAGCGAAGGTAAACGACCAGAACTTGAGGTCGTCGAGGGTGGCGCCGCTGCCATCGGGTTCGCGCGAGGCGATCAGCCGCACCGTCGGTCGGATGTGCAGGTTGTCGCCGGTGTCGGCGAAGTAGAGCGTGCTGCCGGCGACCGCGATGTCTTCCCAGTCGAGCAGCGCCGTACCGACCGTCCAGACCGCATCCACGGTCGATCCCGCCCCGATGCCGAAGAGCCGGGGAAGGTTCCCCGAGTCGTTGTGGGCGTACATTCGCCCGTCGACGGTGCGAGAATACACCACCCCCGACGTCTCGGGGAGCAGGTCCGTGTCGATCTGTGGCGTCGGTTCGACGAGCATGACTCCCACACAAAGATCAGCTGCGGTGATCCCGGTCGGGTCAGTGAGGCGAAGCGTGGTCGTCGGGACGGCGTCGTTGCTTCCTGAATCCGGCACCGTGGTCAACGATTCGGGCTGGCCTTCGAAGGTCGTGGGCGGTTGGACGACCGCCGATGACTCCCGGTCATTGCTGCAGCCGACCGCGCCGAGCGCGATCACGAGCGTAAGAACGATCGGCCTCACAGGGCGAAGGCGTCCGCAAGGAGTTCGTAGCTCCGAGCCCGCGCCTCATGGCTCCAGACGATCGTGACCGCCATGAACTCGTCGGCGCCGTACGCTCGGACCATCTCCTCGACACCGGCTTTTACCGTCGCTGGCGAGCCGACGATCATCGGCTTGCGCTGTGCAGGGATGTCGAGGGGCCCGGGCCGGTGCACCGCCGTCTCCTCGGGAGTCGGGATCGGGCCACTGAGACCCCGCTGACGCCAGAGCTTGACCGGCTCGGCGAGCGCCTGCGCTTCGTCGTCGGTCTCGGCACAGATCACGCTGGCCGCGATGAGCACGTAGGGCTCGGCATTGCGGCCGTCAGCGTCGTACTGACGTCGGTACGCGTGGGTGATCGACGGCCCATCGGCCATGGTGATGAAGTCGGCGAAGGCAAGTGGCAGCCCGAAGTGAGCAGCGAGGGCGGCGGAGTCAGGACTCGATCCGAGCAGGAAAATCGGTGGTGGTTCCTCGACAACGGGCGTGGCGGTCACCCGACCGTGGAAGGGGCTTTCCTCGGGCAGTGCGTTGCGGAGCCACCCGTCGAGTTCAGCCACCATCGCCGGGTAGTGCTGGGCCGAAGGCGGCTGTCGGGTCTGTGAGAGGGCGACGGCCGTCACCTGATCCGACCCTGGCGCGCGGCCGAGTCCAAGGTCGATCCGCCCTGGATGCAGGGCGCTCAACACCTTGAACGACTCTGCGACCTTGAGAGGGGAGTAGTGGGGGAGCATCACACCCCCGGTACCGACCCGCAGCGTTTCGGTCGCCTGGGCGATGTGACCGACGAGGATCTCCGGCGCCGATCCGGCGAGCCCAAGGGTGTTGTGGTGCTCGGCAACCCAATAACGGTGATAG
>PBTQ01000049.1 GCA_002729125.1 Acidimicrobiaceae bacterium
CGGTGGCAGCGTGAAAGCACTCCCGCTCGGTTCGAAGATCCCGCGCCCGCGCAAGATCGTCGCCGTGATCGGTGATCCGATCTACCCACCGACGTTCGAGGGACGGGTGCCGCGAGGTGCGGTGACCGACCTCACCGACACGCTCTATGCCGAGCTCGGCGATCTCTACATCGAGGCGCGAGTGCTCGCTGGTGACGAGCCCGCTCCGTGAGGTCGAGTGGCGCTTACTCTTTCTCGTCGTTTGGTGGCGGCACACCGAGGCGGTAGGAGCTGCTGACATCGACGACGGCTCGGCGGCGGAGTGCTCGGCGGCCTAGCAGTATGCGGAATCCCATGGCGTTGCGGCGGGTCAGCGTGAATTCGACGTTCCACTCCTGTCCGCCGAGTGAGATTCCGGTCTCGATCACGGGTCGAAGTTCGCTTTTGCCGTTCGACGACCGTACCTGTCGCTCGTCGATCACCGGTGCCTCGACACGCGTCGCCCCGCTCGTGCGCCGCTGGTGTGGCCGGACGGTGAACCGCACCCACGGGTGGCCGTCGACCTCGAAGCGTTCGAGCTTCGACGCGTGCAGGGCGGAGGTGGCAGCGCCAGTGTCGATCTTGGCTTTGATCGGTGTCGGGCAATCGAGGCTGCTCAAGGTGATCCACTCGCGCCAGCCGATGACGAGCAACCGCTGCCGGGTCACGGCGTCGGGCCCGCCAGAGTCTCGAGCACATCTGAAGCATCGATGTTGCGGTCGTCGAGGGTCGCCCGGTCGGTGCCGCCGAAGGTGAGGAGCGTCGCTGCGTCGATCGCACCGAGCAGCTCGCGCAGATTGCGAGGCGGCGGGAAATATTCGTCTTCCTCGGTGACACGGATCTCCTCGACTTTCTCGCTGGGGGCAAGACGATCGATCACCGAACGGACAAGATCTTCGGGTGCGGACGCGCCGGCGGTGACACCGACGATGGCGGGAAGTTGATCGGGGAGCTCGTCGGGCCCGTTGATGCGGTACACCTCCGGGCATCCGGCCTCTCGGGCGAGTTCGGCGAGTGCGTTCGTGTTGGACGAATTTGCCGAGCCGATCACGACCATTGCCTCACAGCGCGGGGCGATCTCCATCAGTGCGGCCTGGCGGTTGGTGGTGGCAAAGCACAGGTCGGAGCGGCCAGGCTGCCACAGGTCTGGGAAACGCTCTTTGGTCGCTTCGAGGACGTCCGCCCGCTCGCGATGCGACAGCGTGGTTTGGGTGAGGAGGGCGACAGGCTGCTCGAGTTGGGGGAGTGCGGCAACCTCTTCGCGGGACTCGACGCGATGGATGTGGTTGGGAGCAACCGCCATCGTGCCGACCGCCTCTTCGTGACCTTCATGACCGATGTAGACGATCTGATAGCCCTTCTCGGCGCGCGTCTTGACCTCGTGATGGACCTTGGTGACGAGGGGACACACTGCGTCGACGACATAGCCACCTTGGGCCCGAGCAGCCGTCACGACCTCGGGGGCCGAACCATGGGCCGAAAGCATGATCGGTCGACCGGCCGGCACGTCGGCGATGTCGTCGACGAAGATCACGCCGGACTCTTCGAATCGCTCCACCACGAGCTGGTTGTGCACGATCTCGTGGTAGCAGTACACCGGCGGTTCGAAGGCTCGCACCATCCAGGCTAGGGCCTTGATTGCCATCTCGACGCCGGCGCAAAAGCCTCGCGGTGCAGCTAACAGCACGGTCTCGACCCCGGCGACGGCCGTGAGGGGAGTGTCGGCAGGGCTGTTCACGTTTGTCAGACTACTGCCCAGTCTCGGGCTCGGTGATGCCGGGACAGTCCCGGGACGGGTGGAGACGGGTGGGTGGGGCGGTACAGTTTTGGGTCGTTCTTCGCTCGCGCGCTGCGAGCAATCTCCTGGAGTCTCCGATGTCCAAGATCTGCCAAGTCACCGGCAAGAAGCCTCACTTCGGTAAGCAGCTTTCGCACTCGCACCGTCGCACCAGCCGTCGCTGGGATCCGAACGTGCAGACGAAGCGCTACTACCTGCCGAGCGAGAAGCGCTGGATCAAGCTGAACCTCAGCACCAAGGGCATCAAGACCATCGACAAGCGTGGCATCGAGCGTGTCGTCGCCGACATGCGCGCCGCCGGCCAGAAGATCTGAGGTTCTGTCATGGCGAGCGACAAGCGTCCCATCATCAAGCTGCGTTCGACGGCGGGCACGGGGTTCACCTACGTGACGACCAAGAACAAGACCAACACGCGCGAGCGGATCGAGATCAAGAAGTATGACCCGGTCGTTCGTAAGCACGTGATCTTTAAGGAAGAGCGCTGAGCCTTCACGGCTTCGGTGTCGCCCAACGCTGATCTAGGCTTACGCCGATGTCGTCGGCAGCGCACCGCCCCATCGCGATGTTCGACTCCGGCTTCGGGGGTCTCACCGTCGCGCGAGCGTTGATTGATCTCACCCCGAACGAGGACCTCGTTTATTTCGGCGACACGGGTCGGTACCCGTATGGCCCTCGTCCTCACGACGAGGTACGGCGTTACTCCAACCAGATCACCGAGTGGATGGTGGAAGCCCACGACCCCAAGGTCGTCGTGGTGGCCTGCAATACGGCGACTGCCGTCGCACTCGATGAACTTCAGGTCCGTTTCGATGTGCCCGTGATCGGCGTGGTCGAGCCTGGACTCGGTGCCGTCCTTGCGGTCACCGATACCGATCGGGTGGGGGTCATCGGCACGGTCGGCACCATTGCGAGCGGGGCGTATCAGCGAGCGGCGGCTAAGGACGCTCCCCATATCGAACTCACGTGTGCTGCGTGTCCAGGTTTCGTCGAGTTTGTCGAGCGAGGCGAGACCGATTCCGAGCAGGTGCGAGTGCTCGCCCAGCGCCTCCTGGCACCCGTCGCCGATGCGAAGGTCGATGCCTTGCTGCTCGGCTGCACGCACTACCCGTTCCTCGCCCGCACCATCGCCGATGTGATGGGTCGCGACGTCGTCCTTGTGTCATCCGCTGACGAGACCGCGTTCGCCGTCAGCTCAGCACTCGCCACCTCCGGACTCGAGGCCGTCGGCGGGCGTACGGGTCGGCACACGTTCGTGTCGAGCGGTGACATCGAGACGTTCGCCCGGCTCGGTCGACGGCTCCTCGGGCCCGAACTCGACACCGTGATCGCCCACCGATGGGACATGGCATGACCTTCTCCGTCACAATCTTGGGTTCGTCGGGTTCGTACGCGGCTCCAAACAACCCGTGCACCGGCTATCTCCTGCGTTCACCGGGCGCGACCGTGCTGCTCGACTGTGGTCCCGGGACGGTGGGTCCGCTGCAGACCGAGATCGACCTGCTTGACCTCGACGCAATCGTTCTCACTCACTGCCATCCCGACCACTGGATGGAGCTGCCGGTGTTGCGCAACGTCTTCACCTATTTTGCGGTGCGCACTGAGCTGCCGGTGTTCGGCACCGCTGAGACCAAAGCGTTGAATGACGCAGTGACGATCTCCGGACGAGCCGAAACCTTCGACTGGACGACGATCGATCCTTTGTCGACGCTCGAGATCGGCGACCAGTCCTGGTCGTTCACCCTCGCCGATCATCCCGTCGAGACGCTCGCTCCGACCGTGGTAGTCGACGGCAAGACCTTTGTGTTCACCTCCGACAGCGGGCCCGGTTGGGATTTCACCGAGGCTGCCCAGGAGATCGACCTCGCTCTTGCCGATGCCAGTCACCTTTCGGCATTCGAAGGTGGCTCTATCCCGCACATGAGCGCCCGCGAGGCGGCCGTCCGAGCCCGTCAGGCCGGCGTCAAACGCCTGGTGCTGACCCACCTTGTGCCGGGCTCGGACCCGGAAGCGCACCGCGCTGAAGCCGAGGCCGCCTACGGTGGGCCGGTCGAGGTCGCCCTGCCGGGTTGCACCTTCACCATCTGATCTGTCTTCGACCCTCGGGAGTGCCCGTGTCCACCCGCTACGACGGCCGCCAGGCCGACGAACTGCGTCCCTTCAGTTTCACTCGTGACTTCACGACTATGACCATGGGCTCGTGCCTCGTGACCTTCGGGGAGACCCGGGTGCTCTGCACCGCGTCGGTTGAGGAGGACGTGCCCCGCTGGATGAAAGGTAAGGGTGAGGGTTGGGTCACTGCCGAGTACTCGATGCTTCCGGGTTCCTCGCCGGAGCGCATCAATCGTGAACGTCGGGGCGCAAAGGGCCGCACCCAGGAGATCGAGCGGCTCATCGGCCGGTCGTTGCGTGCGGTTACCGACATGCGGGCGCTCGGCGAGACGTCGATTCGCCTCGACTGCGATGTCCTCCAGGCCGATGGCGGCACCCGCACGGCGTCGATCTGTGGCGCCTACGTCGCCCTGCACGACGCGTGCGAGCGTCTGGTGCAGGCCGGCCACATCTCGGCCAATCCGCTCACCACTGAGTGCGTGGCCATCTCGGTCGGCATCGTCGACGGTCAACCCGTCCTCGACCTGCCCTATCCGGAGGATTCGACCGCCGACGTCGACTTCAACGTGATCATGGACGGCAATGGCCAGTTGATCGAGGTGCAAGGCACCGCCGAGGGCAACACATTTTCGCGAGCCGAACTCGACGCCCTGCTCGACCTCGCCGAGGGTGGCATCGCCACCATCGCCAAGGCGCAACGCGCCGTGCTCGGCGACGCGCCCGCGCCTCGCACCCCCGGACGCTGATGGCCGATCTGCCCCGTCTGGTCTGTGCGAGCGCCAACCCCGACAAGGTTGCGGAGATCGCCCTCGTCCTCGATGGGCTCGTCGATCTTCAGCCTCGCCCTGCGGGTCTTGGTGATGTGGTGGAGGATGCCCCCGATCTCGAGGGCAACGCTCGCTTGAAGGCCGCTGCTGTGTGCGAGGCGGCGGGCGCCGCTGCTGTCAGCGACGACACCGGCCTCGAGGTCGATGCGCTTGACGGTGCCCCTGGCGTCTTTTCGGCTCGCTATGCGGGCGACGAGGTCGGCTATCAGGACAATGTTGACAAGTTGATGGCAGAACTCGAGCGGGTCGGGGCGCTGACTCCCGAGCAGCGCGCGGCCCGTTTCCGCACCGCCGTGATGGTCGTGTGGCCCGACGGCCGAGAGTTGAGCTTCGAAGGTACCGCTGAGGGTCACATCGCGCCCACCCCGGCGGGCGATGGTGGTTTCGGCTACGACCCAGTGTTCGTTCCGGCCGAAGGAGACGGTCGCACGTTCGCGGAGATGGGTGAAGACAAGCACGAGATCAGCCATCGCGGTCGAGCCTTTTGGGCCCTCGCCGAGGCGCTGCGCGGCGAGGACTGATCGTGGTCGAAGGCCAGCAGCGGGGGTGGGTGCTTGCTGCGCTCGGCATGTTGTTGGTTTCCACCGATTCCTATTTCGTGCGGCTCGCCGACATCGACGGCTGGACAATGGCCTTCCTCGTCTCCATCGCGTCGCTGCCGGTTCAACTGGTGCTCCAGAAGGTGATGGAAGGTGGTGATGTCGTCGGCGCGTTCCGGGCCTCGCCCCGTGGGCTTGCCACGGTCGGGATCCTTTCGGGGGTCAGTCAGGTGTGCTTCATCACTGCGATCACGCAAACCGACGTGGCGAACGTGGTCGTGATCGTGGCGGCGTCACCGATCATCGCTGCGATCGTGGGGCGAGTGTTCTTCGGTGAACGAACGAATCAGCGCACTTGGATCGCGATCGGCATCACCGTCTGCGGTGTGGTGATCGTGGTGTCATCGTCGATCGGTTCGCCCAACCTCGTCGGTGACCTGTTGGCACTCATTGCTGTGGCAGCCTTCTCGACCAACATGAACGTGTGGCGTCGCTATCGGGAACAAAGCCGCTTCATCGGCCTGTCGATCGCTGCGTCGGTCACGATCGTGATCACGGTGTGGTTCGCCGCTCCGTTTGGTCTACCGACCCAAGTTTACCTCGCTGCGATCGGGATGGGCTTGCTGTTCAACCCGATCGGCCGTCTGTGCCTGACCTCTGCGCCCCGCCATGCGCCGGCATCCGAGGTTGCGCTATTCACACCGGTGGAGACGCTGGCGGCGTCGGCGTGGGCCTGGATCGCCTTCAGCGAGCAGCCGTCGACGCGCACCTTTCTCGGTGGCGCGGTGATCTTTCTCGGTCTGCTGTTCGGCACCGTCGGTCGGCAGGAGCCCGTCGCCATCGCTGACTAGGGTCTCGCCCATGCCGAAGGTCTTAGTCCATGGCAACCCTGAGTGCTCGGCGGTGTGGGATCTCCTCGTCGCCGAACTCGCCGACCGGTCAGTTGACGATGTCGTCCGGCTTTCGCCTCCGGGCTTCGGGGCGCCGGTGCCCGATGGCTTTGAGGCGACGATGGCGGGGTACCACACCTGGCTCGTTGCCGAGCTCGAAGCGATCGACGGCCCGATCGACCTCGTCGGGCACGACTGGGGCACTGGTCATGTGGCGGGGGTCGCCGCCGACCGCCCGGATCTGATCCGCTCCTTTGCGATGGACTGCGGCGGTTTGGTGCACCCTGACTATGTCTGGCACGACATGGCGCAGGCGTGGCAGACCCCGGAGGTGGGGGAGCAGGTCGTTGCGGCGATGACCGGAGCCTCGCAAGCTGACCGGTTGGCGATGTTCGAAGGCCTCGGCATGCCGGGCTCGATCGCCGAGGCGCACGCCGATGCCGTCGACGAGGCGATGGGTGCATGCGTTCTCGCCCTCTACCGCAGCGCCGTGCCGCCTGCGCTTCCGGAGCTCGGGGCCCGCCTCCGGGCCGCAGCTCGGCGACCCGCCCTGTTCGTGATCGCCGAGCAGGACCCGTACGTGCCCGCCGACCTGGCGGCGTCGACCGCCGGCGATCTCGGGGGCACCGTCGTCCGTTTCGTCGATCAGGGGCACTGGTGGATGATCGGCAATCCGGCAGCGGCTGCGAGTGCGCTGGTTGACTTCTGGGCGAGCCTCGACTGATCCTCGGTACCCCGAGCGTTTGTCGCTCGATCGACGGCGCGTTCGGCGACTGATGTCACGACGAACACCTGGTCGCCCGCTACACGAGTTGGGTGCGTCGCCCCTGTACCCTTCGGTCTTATGACCGAGATCAACCACGTCATCCCCCAACTCGCCGAAGCCCCTTCCTTCGGCTCTCCGCAGGCCGACATCTTCAATCGTCTCCTCCAGGAGCGGATCGTCGTCCTCGGTACCGACGTCAACGACGGCATCGCCAACTACATCACCGCCCAACTGCTGTACCTCGAGGGACAGGACGCAGAGAAGCCGATCTGGCTGTACATCAATAGCCCGGGTGGCTCGGTCACTGCCGGCATGGCGATCTACGACACCATGCAGTTTGTTCAGCCCGAGGTCGGCACCATCTGTATGGGACTCGGCGCGTCGATGGGGCAGTTCTTGCTGTGTGCCGGCGCACCGGGCAAGCGCTATGCGTTGCCGCACGCCCGGATCATGATGCATCAGCCGCTTGGCGGTGTTCAGGGTCAGGCCACCGACATCGCGATCCAGGCCGAGCAGATGGCCTACACCAAGCGTCTGCTGCAGGAGCGCATTGCGCAGCACACGGGCCAGACCTACGAGACGATCGAAGCTGACTCGGATCGTGATCGCTGGTTCACGGCCGAGCAGGCCAAGGAGTACGGCCTCATCGACCATGTCATCGTCAAGCGCGGTGAGATGCTCTGATCAGCGCTTGCGCTGATGAACGTGACTGATCAGCGCTTGCGCTGACGGGTAGCCTCAGACGAGCAGGGTCAGGCGGTGCCGTTTCGGCGGCGTGCCTCGTACTCGGCGATGCTGATCTGATCGCCCTCGGCGTGCACGCGTTCGGCATCGGCCGGTGGCAGCACTGCGCTCATGCCGTCGATCTTCTTCCATGTGGCGGTGGGAGCGTCGCCGTTGTCGTCGGGGACGTAGGGCGACGGAGCGACCCGAGCGTGTTTCACGATGTAGCGAGGGCAGTTCACGAACTGTTCCGTGATCGCAACGCGCACAATGAGTTCGGCGCCCGGGAACTCGCCGAGGAGTTCGTCGTCAGCGCTGACGGTTGCCTCGCCGTGAAGTCGGACCCGATGTGGGGTCTCGAAGTCGATGAATAGCAGTCCGATCTTGGCGGTGGCAGTGATGTTTCCCATGGAGAGGAACATGCCGTTGCCGTCGTAGCTGGGGAAGGCGACCGTGGTCGGGTCGAGGACCTTCACGAAGCCGGCTGGGCCGCCCTTGTGCGAGACGGTGGGGAAGCCGTCGGCCCGCACCGTCGTGAGGAAGAAGAATTCTCGGCCTGCCAGAAATTCGGCGGTCTCGGTGTCGAGTTGGGGCTGGACGGTCATGGCCTGGAGCGTGTCGGCGAGCGCTTGCGAGTCGAAGTGGTCCTGGAGTGCTCGATGGTGCTCGTCGTAGAAGCTCACGGGCGTGCGGTCTCGGCGTTGCCCTTGAGTTCGGCGACGCCGGCCGCCCGGTCGTCGTAACAGAAGAGCGCGGAGCCGCTGACGAAGACGTTCGCGCCGGCAACGGCGCACTCTTTGATCGTCTCGGCGTTGATGCCGCCGTCGACCTCGATGTCGATGTCGTGACCACCCGTATCGACCATCTGCTTGACCGTTTCGATCTTGGAGACGAGGGGGATGTAGGTCTGGCCCCCGAAGCCGGGGTTGACGGTCATGATCAGCACATGGTCGGTGACGTCGAGGACATGCTGGATCGTGTCGGCCGGGGTGTGCGGGTTGAGCACCACACCGGATTTCGCACCCAGCTTTTGGATGTTGTCGAGCGAGCGGTGGAGGTGGGTGCAGGCCTCGGCGTGCACCATGACGACCTCGCAGCCAGCGTCGACGTAGAGCGGCGCCATCTCGTCGGCATTCACGACCATCAGATGGGCCTCGAACGCGATATCGGCGAAGGGCCGACAGCTCTTGACGACGTCGGGACCGATCGTGAGGTTGGGCACGAACACGCCGTCCATCACGTCCCAGTGGATTCGGTCGCACCCGGCAGCCTCGAGGGCGGCGATCTCATCGCCGAGACGGGCGAAGTCGGCGGGCAGAACAGAAGGACTGATTTCGATCGGGCGCATCACGACGCGACACTACCCGAGTCACCTGTCGACGGTTCGACCGATCAGGCTGGTTTTGGGTGGGTGCTGGGTACCGTTTGCTCCGTGGAACTCCGCGTGACGGCGACATCGCGTGACGGGGCCGGGGTGGCCCGAGCCGAGGACGGACGAGTCGTTTTCGTCGAAGGAGCGCTCCCGGGTGAGTCGGTGACCGCCGAGGTCGTGCGTACCGACAAGCGTTGGTCGCGAGCCCGTGTGGTGACAGTGCTCGAGCCGTCGCCCGATCGGGTACCGGTGCCGTGTGCACACCAGCTAGAGGGGTGCGGTGGCTGCGACCTGTTGCACGTCACTCCTGACGCCCAGCTGACGATGAAGACTGCGATGGCGATCGATCAGCTCGCTCGGGCTGGGGTCGAGGTACCCGACCCGACGATGCGGCGCCTGGTCGGCGACCAAGGGCGCACGACGATCCGCGCCGCGGTCCACGACGGCCGGGCCGGTTATCGGTCCCGTGGCTCTCACGACGTGGTGGTGCCCGACGAGTGCGACGCCGTCGACCCGTTGGCCGAGGAGTTGCTCGTCGACGGGCGCTATCCAGGTTCGAGTCGGGTGCTGATCCGAGTCGGCAACCGAACCGGCGACCGGATGGTGGTCGTCGAGCGCGACACGTTCGACGTGTCCGTACCGGACGACGTCTTCGTCGTTTCGGAGGCACAACTCAAGAAGGGCAAGCGGGCGTGGATCCACGAAGAGATCGACGGCCGTCGACTTCGGGTGAGCGCCAACGCCTTCTTTCAGAACCGCCCGGCCGGCTGCGATGCCCTCGTTGACGAGGTGCGTTCGATGATCGAGGGCGCCCCGGAGGGTCATCTTGTCGACGCCTATGCCGGTGTCGGGTTGTTCTCGGTGACGGTCGGTCGCAACCGTCCGGTGATCGCGATCGAGCGGGGCCGCGACTCGGTCGCTGACGCTCGCATCAACCTGACCGCCCGCGAGGCCAGGATTGTGAAGGTCGACGTCGAGCGTTGGCGCCCCTCGCCGGCTCCTGTTGTGGTGGCCGACCCCGCCCGCGAAGGCCTGGGGAAGCGGGCGGTGAAGACCTTGCTGCGAGCCGACCCTTCCGTGCTTGTCCTCGTCAGTTGCGACCCGTCATCGTTCGGCCGCGACGCTGCGCTGCTGCTCGACGCTGGTCTGCACGTCGATCGATGGACCGTGCTCGACATGTTCCCGGGTACGAGTCACGTCGAGACGGTCGCCCGGTTCACCCGCTGAACGATCTCGCCTGAATCAGCCCAGCGAGAACGGGGTCGGCGCCGTCAACTCCCCGACGGGGACCATGCGGCGCAGCCGCCAGGCACCAGCGGAGTCTCGCGCCATCGTGACGTCTAGCGCGTTCTCGCCCACGGTCACCGCGAACGTGATGGCTTCCCCGATCCCGACATCCTGGGCGATCGTCAGGGTTTCGCTCGCAATGGGATCGGCCTCGGTGACGTCGACCGGGAAGCCGGTGGTATCGAGCCGGGTGTCGAGCAGCATCGCAACGAGACCGTGGTCGCTTGAGATCGATGGTGGTAGTTGCTCTGCGGCCCCGCGCTGACCGGTCTCGTCGAGGAGCAGATACAGCGATACGTAATCGCCGAGCCCGACGAGCGCCACGATCGTGTCGAGCAGTTCCTGCGGTGAATCGTTGGGGAGCGTGCTGCGCCAGATGTCGCGGGGTTCGAGGTTCCGGGAGGGTGAGTCGACCGTCGGTATTCCGCTGAAGGGGATCTGAAGGGGCGTGCCGTTGGTGAGTCGGGCCGAGCGGATTCGCCAACGCTCGTCGGAGGTCGGGGCGAGTTCGAAGACGACGTCGCTGCCGTTGGAGGAGAGGATGCCTTCGACGACCGCGCCGTACTGATCTGACGTTCGTAGGGTGAGCCCCTCGGCGCCCGAGGCAAGATCGACGATGAACCCGCCGTTGGTCATCGCCTCTTCCATCGCTATCTCGAAGACACGTATCCCGTCGAGGAGGTGATCGCCGTCGCGTTCGATCGCCATCCGGGCCACGATCGCCGATTCGGCGTTCGGTGCGATGAGGCCGGTGAGGTCGTTCTCGTTGACCGCAGTGCTCACCGCCCTTTGCGCATCTGGGTGCAGAATCAACGCCGCAGCGATGTAGTCCCGCCGAACGAACGCCGAGATGAACTCGGCGACGGCGGCCTCGGGACCGCTCAGGTCGAGATCCTCGTAGGTGCGTGGCGGCGTGAAGCTCGACTCGACCTGTTGTGTGTCGTCACCGCCACCACCACCGCAGGAGGCGGTGACGAGAGCGAGGATCAACACGAGCAGGGTCCAACGACTCACCGGCGCTCGCACGGCGCAGACGGTACCGCGCGACGGCATGGCGTGCGTTAGCTTGCGAGGGCGCTCGGGTCGAAGAGGCGCTCGATCAACTCGTCGGCGACCGGCCCGTAGTCCTCGTGAAGGGCAACCGTGCGGTGTGCGCGGTGGCGGAACGGCTCGACGAAGCGGTCGTGCATCGGCGCCACCGTCTCAGCGAACTGGCGTCGCACGTCGTCGGGCTCGCGTCCTCGTTCGGTGATATCGCGTTTGATGCGACGCTCGAGTCGGACGTCTTCGGGCACGTCGAGATACACGGCGAGGTCGAGGCGATCGGCGATCTCTTCGAAGCTCAGCAAGAGGATGCCTTCGATGATGACGATCGAGCGGGGCTCGACGATCGTGACCTCAGCGGCGCGGGTGTGGGTCGCGAAGTCATAGACCGGCGCAGCAATGCGCTCGCCGGCCCGAAGCGTCTCCACGTCGGCAGCGAAACGTTCGTGGTCGAGTGAGTCGGGGTGGTCGTAGTTGACCAGCGACCGGTCGGCAGGGGAGAGATGACCCTGGTCGCGGTAGTAGGCGTCGAAGGCGAGGACCGACACCTGGTCAGGGCCGAGGCGTTCGAGGAGGTGGCGGGTGAGGGTAGTCTTCCCGGCTCCGCTGCCGCCACAAATTCCGCACGTCCTCGTCACGGACGGTCAAGGTACCAATGTCGAGGCTTGCCTTCACCCCGAGGACGACTGATTCGGTACCAGAACGTGCCAAGCTCCCGTCATGGAGTCCCCGCGCACCCCGTCGAACCGCGGCGAGATCGCCCCGTTCTTCGTGATGGAAGTCATGCGAGCTGCGGAAGAACGCGAACTCGCCGGCGGCGAGGTGTTGCACCTCGAGGTCGGTCAGCCGTCCACACCGGCTCCGGCCGGGGTCATTGAGGCCGCTCACCGTGCACTCGACGAGGACGTTCTCGGGTACACGACCGCTGCGGGCACGCCGGAGCTCCGTGCCCGTGTCGCTCGTCACTATGACGAGTGGTACGGCGTCGAGGTGGATCCCGACCGGTTGATGTTCACCGTCGGCGCGTCGGGTGCGTTCGTTGCTGCGTTCCTCGCCGCGTTCGATGTGGGTGATCGGGTCGTCGTCCCGTCGCCTGGCTACCCCTGCTACCGCAATGCGCTCGAGGCGCTCGGTTGTGAGGTTGTCGACATGCCCACGACGCTCGAGACCCGTTTCCAACCCACGGTCGAACTCCTTGATCGCGTCGTCGCCGACGGCGGCTCGATCGCCGGTCTCGTCCTCTCGTCGCCGTCGAACCCCACGGGAACGATGCTCGACATCGACCGGATGACCCAGATCACCTTGTGGTGCCGGGCCAACGGTGTGTGGTTCGTGAGCGACGAGATCTATCACGGCCTGTCGTACGGCGAGCCCGCTCCGACAGCGTTGCAGTTCGATCCCAATGCGATCGTGATCAACAGTTTCTCGAAGTACTTCTCGATGACCGGGTGGCGGCTGGGTTGGTTGGTGATGCCCGAGGATCTGCGGGAGTCGCTCACGCGGATCGGCCAGAACGTCACGATCTCCGCGCCGACCCTCTCACAGCTCGGTGCGATCGCCGCCTTCGACTGTCACGACGAGTGTGAGGCCAACGTTGCCCGCTATGCGGCGAATCGCACGGTTGTGCTCGATGGTCTGCGAGCGGCCGGTTTCGACGACCTCGCCCCGGCCGACGGCGCCTTCTACGTGTGGGCCGGCATCGGCCATCTGATCGAGTCGGGGCGCACGACCGACAGCCAGGTGCTGTGCGCGACCTGGCTCGACGAACTCGGCCTCGCCTCGACTCCCGGGGTCGACTTCGACCCAACGCGAGGCCACCGGTTCGTGCGCTTCTCGTTCGCCGGCTCCACCGAGGATTGTGCCGAGGCGATGCGTCGCCTGAAAGACTGGACGATGTCATGACTGAACCAGACCGATTCCACCCGACTTCGTTCACCACGATCACGGTCGAGATCGATGAGGCCGCCAAGGTCGCCGTCGTCACGCTCAACCGGCCCGAGGCCTACAACGCCTTCAGTCCCACCATGCAGGAAGAGTTGAAGTCCACGTGGCGGGCGTTCCGCAGCGACGACCGGGTCAACGCGATCGTGCTCACCGCCGCCGGGGACAAGTCGTTCTGTGTCGGCATCGATCGAAACGAGGCCGAGTTCACCAACATGGCCGGTGACTCGCGTCTGTACGGCACGTCGAACAACTTCATGTACGACGATCCGGGAGACGACCTCGGGCCGAAATCGTGCGACCTCTGGAAACCAGTGATCTGCGCGGTCAACGGCATGGCGTGCGGGGGAGCGTTCTACATGCTCGCCGAGAGCGACATCATCATCGCTGCCGACCATGCCACCTTCTTTGATCCGCATGTCACCTACGGCATGGCGGCGGTCTACGAGCCGATGAAGATGCTGCAGTACATGCCGCTCGGCGAGGTGCTTCGCATGACGCTCCTCGGCAACCACGAGCGCATGTCAGCGGCAACCGCCCACCGCATCGGCCTCGTGAGCGAGGTCTGTCCGACGGACGAGCTCATGGAACGCGCCCGGTGGGTGGCCGATGCGATCGCCTCACAGCCCGCAGTCGGCGTTCAGGCATCACTGCGATCAATCTGGGCGGCGAACGACCTCGGCACCAAGCAGGCGCTGTCGATAGGGCCATCGCTCCTGACCACCGGTTTCGACATGACCAGCATGGAGGAGGGCAACGCCGCCTTTTCCTCAGGGAAGCGAATCGACCCTCGGACCCGCTGAGGCGGAGTCAGCCCAGGATTCGGGCCCGAGCCGCAGCCGATTTGTCGAACCAGGTCTGGGCGATGAAGACGCCGTTGACTTCGACACCAGCGCCACCGCCGGCAGCAGCAGCGTCGCCGCCGGCGCTCTCGGCTGGAGCGTTCGCCGCAGCTTCGGCGGCCTTAGAAGCCTCCTCGGCCTCGTGCTCGCGGGCGACGACGAAGACGTCGTAGTCCTTGGCGCTGACCAGCGAGGTGTGGTCAACGTGACCGATGGCGTTGCCGTCGGAGAACCGGACCCAGTAGCGCTTCCAGGTCATGCCGTTGGCCACCGCCACCTTGCCCCGAGACCCAGCGGGATACCCCGAGATGTCGTCGACAAGGCGGACCTTGGCGCCGCGTTTGAAGGTCGCAGCCTGAAGTTCAGCAGTGGAAGGCACAGGAGGAATCTAGCGGCCGATGTCGCACGGGGGCGACATCGACGGGGCGGGATCGGATCCTCCGGGATCGGGTGTGCAGCGCGGTCTAGAGTCCGGCGATGGCTGCCTCCGCCACCTTGTTCGCCGACACGTTCTCCGAGGACCCCTGGTGGTGGGGTGACGCCCCGCCGTTGGCATACGACGCCGATCCGCCGACGGGCTCCGACGTGGTCGTCGTCGGTGGCGGCTACGCCGGATTGAGCTGTGCCACCGAACTGGCAATCGCCGGTCGTTCCGTCACCGTGCTCGACATCCGCCGTATCGGCGAGGGTGCATCTGGGCGCAATGCGGGACTCGTCTCGGGTCGGGCCGAAATCTCCAAGATGATCGATCTTGAGGCGTACGTCGGCCCTGACCGGGCGGCCGCGATCCTCGACGAGGTCGACGAGGCCTATGTCCATTTCCAACAGCTTGTCGACACTCATGCTCCCGGCGCGTTTCAGGATTGCGGCCGCTTCGTAGCCGCTCGTTCGAAGGCGGCCTTTCGTAAGCTCGAGAAGAAGTACGAGGAGTACCGCAAAAGCGGTGAGGGTTCCGGGGTGACGCTGGTTCAGCCCGGCGACGAAGGCCGCTTTGTCACCACCGATGCGTTCCACGGCGGGATGGCGGCGAGCGCCGCCGGTCTGACTCACCCCGCAGTGTTCGTCGACGGCCTCCGTCGCCGAGCCGATGCCGCCGGTGTGTCGATCCACACGGGTATCCGGGTGACCGACATCGCCTCGAGTGGCGTCGGTCCGCACGCGATCACGGTCGCCTCGGGATCCGGCACGGCACGCGGCCATCGGCGAATCGCTGCAGGCGACGTGGTGATCGCCACCAACGGCTATACCGATCAGGTCGCGCCGTGGCACCGGGAACGCATCGTCCCGATGTCGTCGACGATCTTGGGAGTCGAACGCCTTGGACGGGAGCGGGTCGAGGCGCTCCTTCCGGCGATGACGGCAGTGATCGATACCAATCGCGTGGTCGTCTATGCCCGTCCCACCCCGGATGGCGAGGGGATCCTGTTCGGTGGACGAGCTCGCTTCCGTCCCGTGCCGACGGCGACGTCGGCTCGGACCCTTCACAACCAGATGCTCGAGATCTTCCCGACGCTCGCCGATGTGAAGATCACCAACGCATGGTCGGGGTTGATGGCGTTCACCGCCGACTACCTCCCCAAGCTGGGCGTGCGCAATCGGGTGCATTACGTGCTCGGTTGCAACGGTGGTTCTGGGGTGGTGTTGATGCCGTGGCTCGGTCGAGCGGTCGGGCGTCGTATCGCTGGCACCGACGATCCGACCCAGCCGATGTCGTCGCTCGCGGGGATTCCCTATGAGCGTCAGCCGTTGGGTGAGCACACGTCGAAGCTCGTGGCCGCAGCTGGGATGTGGTGTGGCCTGCGAGATCGGATCGACGCCATCCGGCCATGATCAGCTCGGGGCCGGTTTCTGACACGCCGTCAGGATTCGGTACGTTTGTTCTATCGCCGCACTTCGGGAGCCTGCCATGACACCGGATCAGCTTGACTTTGTCCCCTTCGACGCTGATAACCACTACTACGAAGCGCTTGACGCGTTCACCCGCCACGTGCCCGAAACCATGCAACCTCGCATCGTGCAATGGGTCGACATGGGCGGCCGAAAGCACCACCTGGTGGGCGGCAAACTTTCCAAGGCCGTCGCCAACCCCACCTGGGATCCGATTGCGAAGCCCGGGGCGCTGCGCCCCTACTTCGAGGGCAACCCGGAGCGGCTCAACCCACTTGAGATGCTTAAAGATCGTGAACCACTGCCGGCATATTACGTGGATCCCGCGGCGCGGGCGAAGATGATCGAACAGCAGGGTCTCCAGGGTGTGTGGCTGTTCCCAACCCTCGGCGTGCTCTACGAAGAGGTCATCAAGCGCGATGTCGACGCCGTTGTCTTGATGATGCAGGCGTTCAATCAGTGGCTCCACGACGACTGGACGTTCAACTACGAGAACACGATCTTCGCGGCGCCTTACATTGCGCTCGGCGATGTCGACGCCGCCGTGGCGGAGGTCGACAAGGTGGTCGGTATGGGTGCCAACGTGCTCGTCATGCGTCCCGCCCCCGTCACCACCCGTACCGGTGTCGTGTCACCCTTCAATCCGATGTTCGACCCGGTATGGGCTCGCATCAACGAATCGGGCGTGCCGCTCGTAATCCACGCGGCCGACTCCGGCTACTCGTCCCAGGGCTACGCCGACGACGCCTTCTCGTCGCTCGCCGGAGGCGGTGGCGCCGGCCCATCGCTCAAGGGGTTTGCCATCGAACGCTCTGCGCAGGACTGGTTGATCCAAGCCGTCTTCGAGAAGATCTTTGACCGGTTCCCGAATCTGCGCTTCGCGTCGATCGAGAACGGCTCGGACTTCCTCGGCCCGATGTTCCGCAAGTTCGACCAGACCGCCAAGAAGTCATACTGGTGGTTCGACGATCATCCGGTCGAAACGTTTAAGCAACACGTTTGGGTCAATCCGTTCTGGGAAGACGATGTCGACGAGGTTGTAGAACTCATGGGCGCCGACCGGGTGATCTTCGGTTCCGATTGGCCTCACATCGAGGGGATGCCTCGGCCGCTGGACTACCTCGTCGAGCTCAAGAATCTTGACGCCGAGCAGACCAAGCGGGTCATGCTCGACAACGTCCTGGAGCTCAACACCCCCCAGCCGCTATAGGCGGCGTGCGAGCGTGCGGTGAGATTCCGACGCTCCCGACTTCACAGTCCTGTAAACGATCATTAACATCGACACCATGAGCGACATGTCGATCGAAGAGATTCGCGCCGAGGTTGAGGCGTGGCTGGACGAGAACTGGGACGAGTCCCTCACCGTAGGTGACTGGTGGGACCGTCTCAGCCCGAGCGGGTACGCCCACCCGATGCTCGGCACCAACGCCTATGGCAAGGGCCTTACCCAGTCGCAGGCCGCTGCGGTGATGGTCACCATGGCCGACCGAGAGGTCATGGGCCCGCCCACCGGGCTGGGCCGCATGCTCGCTGCTCCGACCATCGCCACCCACGGCACCCAGGAGCAGATCGACGAGTTCCTGCCGCCAATCCTCGACGGTTCGGTCGGCTGGTGTCAGCTGTTTTCCGAGCCGGGTGCTGGCTCTGACCTCGCTGGCCTCACCTGCAAGGCCGAGAAGGACGGTGACGAGTACATCATCAGCGGTCAGAAGGTCTGGACGTCCGGTGGCCAGATCGCCGATATGGGCATGCTCATCGCCCGAACCGATTCAAATGCGCCGAAGCACAAGGGCATCACCTACTTCGCAATCGACATGCACCAGCCGGGCATCACTGTGCGTCCGCTGGTTGAGATGACCGGCAAGGCGCTCTTCAACGAGGTCTTCATTGACGAAGCCCGTGTCCCTGCGGCGAACATCATCGGCGACCTCAACCAGGGTTGGGCGGTCGCCAACACCACCTTGATGTTCGAGCGGGCCTCGCTTGGTTCGGCCGGGAAGTCCCCGGCGTCGGCTGCTGGTTCGGGCATGAAGTCCGTGCGTCACGAGCCCGTCACCAAGTTCAACAAGCGCACCGGCGGCGAGGGTGGTGTTCCGCCGCTCGGCATGGGCCTGTGGCGCTACCTGGTCGACATGGCCGAGAAGTCGGGCAAGAACGCCGACCCGGTCCTGCGGCAGGAGCTCATCAAGCTTTACTCGCTGATCGAAGTCAACCGCCTTTCGATCCAGCGGGCGAAGGATCCCAAGCAGCGCACCGGCGCCGAGCCCAACATCGGCAAGCTCACGATGTCGGAGCTGTTCCGCAGCTTCCGCGAGGTTGGCCTTCAGGTGATTGGCGCCGACGGCATGTTGCTCGGCGAATCCGAGACCCAGACCGGTGGTGCGGTCGGCGAGATCGCAATGTTCTCGCCTGGTCCGTCGATCTACGGCGGCACCGACCAGATTCAGCAGAACATCATCGGCGAGCGTGTCCTCGGCCTGC
>PBTQ01000050.1 GCA_002729125.1 Acidimicrobiaceae bacterium
CCATGCATTACGAGAACGGGATAAAACAGACCCTGTTCCAGACTGCGAGCCCCTCCATCTCGACGCCGGAAGGGACCGAGCAGAGCTACTTCACCTTTGTTCTGTGGCGCAATGACGACATCTCAGAAACTGGGACCGACATCGTGGATTTCGAACTCCAGGTGGCTCTCGAGGACCAGGCGATGCTCGAAGCAATCCCGGGGGAACTCACAATCGGACGCAACGGTCTCGTCGATGTCCAGTCGGACAAGGCGTCAGCTCGGTGGAGGCATCATCTCCGTGAGCTGACCGGCTACACCGACGCTGCCTCGTAGCGTTCAACGAGCCAGCTATTGAACTGCGCCAGGACACCTTCCTGCCACGAGTAACGACCGCGAGGAGCGAACCGGGAGCGCAGGCCAAATTGCGTGGCCACGTTCGTCGGCATGTCCTGGCGGACAAAATTGCCGACCCCGTCGATCGCAGCATCCAGCGTCTCATCGAAGTCCTCGCGCTCGATAGTTGACTTCGGGAAGATGTACGCCATCGCTAGGTCGTGGCTAGTCGGCCCGGTTGGGTCAACAGCGAACCAAAATGCTGAGTCTGGCTGAAAGCCGAGCAATAGTGTTGGCGGCACGAAGGCGAACACAATGCGTTGGCGTTCCTCCATCGTGATGCCTGGAAGGGGCGGAAACAGAGCTTTGAAGGTCGGGTTGAATCCACCATCAGGCTCGACCATCTGATTGAAGCCAAAGAGCGCACCATCGCCAGCTTCATATTCCTCGTACCACGCGCCTGACGACGGCGCGAAGTCATGAATACCTTTGTGAAGGCGACTGTTGTGGTACATCTCCATGAAGTTCTCAACCATGATCTTCCAGTTGAACGGGACGTCGTGCATCACCTCTGGCGCAACGGTGACGAGGTTGTCGACGTCGTAGTTGGCCAGCACTGCCTCCAGCTTCTGGAGGCGAGGAGCGAGGGGTGCTGCGTCGAGTGAGAAGTTCACGAAGATGAAGCCGTTCCAGACTTCGACCGCCAACTGAGGGAGACGAATGTCTTCGGGATTGAACCCGGGCGTCTTCGCCATTTCTGGCGCTCCGATCAGGTGGCCATCGAGGTCGTATACCCAGTAGTGGTAGGGGCATCGAAACTGGCGTCCACTCCCTGGATCAAATTGTGGCCGGTCGAGCATCTCTTCATCGCTCCGATCGACCGACGCAGACAGACACATGCCGCGATGCTGGCACACCCCCGACATCGCTGAGATCGACCCCGAGCCGCTGCGAACGATAAGTAATGGCTCTTGTGCTCGCGTGACGGCGAGATAATCACCAGGATTCGGGATCTGTTCTTGCCGGCCGACACACAGCCACTCGGAGCCGAACACCGACCCGATCTCAAAGTCATGGAAACCTGGGTCTGTGTATGCCGAGGGCGGCAGTCCGACTGCACTCTCGTGGGTCCCGCAGGATTTCCGAAGGCTCTGAAGAGAGATCGGGCTTTCGGTCATAATCGTTCTCCGTGCATCAAATGCGGTCAGACCATCCGACCACATGTATCTTGATTGGTGCAAGCACTACAAGGAGAAACCGTGACCGACCCCAACGTCCTCGTCTTTGTCGACTTTCCGAGTTCTAATGTGAACGAAGCCCGAGCATTTTACGCCGAGGTGTTCAACTGGGAGGTCGAGGACCGCATCGCCGACACGTTCGCTCGGATTGTGCCCGGTGGCCACTTCAAGAACGAAGACGGAACGCCCAGCGAAATCGGCAATCTCCACATGGGTATCTCCAGCGCCGCCAATATGCGACCCCACAAAGACCCCACACCCTCGGAACCAACCCACCTCAACCCTGGTGGACGCGCAATGCGAGCTTGGATCATGGTCAGCGAAGACGACTCCTTCGAGCGTATTCTCGAGACGGCTGTCCGGCTCGGTGGGACCGAGTTGTGGCGAGAGCACTTCTGGACAGAATTCGGCGGTTGCAACGCGTCGTTCATTGACCCCTGGGGCAACCAGATAATGCTCTGGCAGCACCTTCCCGACACCGAGACTGACGATGACACCCACGAGGTTGTCGGTGAGGTCAACCTGCCTCCGGGCTGGACTATCGAGTAGCCAGTTCTCAGCGCGGCTTCACCGCCACGAAGCTCTGCTGGAAGCCGATCGGTTCGACCAGGCGAAGCTGACCAAACCCTGCTTCCTGAATCCACTCCGAGAACTGCTGATGCGTGAAGCAGAAGCCTCGTTCCGTGCTGGCCATCATCGTTGCGCCCATGATCACAGCGTGGGGGTTGAACTTTCGTTCGACGTCGACAAAGTAGTCAGCCAAAATCAAGGTGCCTCCAGGCGCGAGCGACGCAAAAGCTCGTGCAATCAACCGGCGAGCACCTGCCTCACCTTCGGTTCGGCAAATATGGCCCAATACGACAATGTCGTAGTGGTCAACTTCGAGCGTCACCGTGTGAAAGTCGCCGGGTCGAAATTCACAGCGATCGGCAACTTCGTGTTCGGATGTCTTGGCTTGGGCCACCGGAAGAACGCCGTCAAGATCGTTGATCACTGCTCGACCTTCTGGGCACGCCTTCAGAATCGCGATCGCCCACGGAGCGCCGCCCGCCCCCAGATCAAGAACTAACGGGGCCGATCGGGCTGAGTACCTGATCTTTAGATCAGCCCGGGTGGCACACCGAAACATTGTCGTAAATGTGCCCTCGACGAGTGGGACGTAGAACGCTGCTGGGTCGTTTTCGATAGGCGTCGACGGGCGCCCTGACCGAACCGTCTCCGCAAGACGGGTCCAATTGTCGTGAGGGCCTGTCGCAACCGCAATGAGTTCTGCCATCGTTGCGGGACCGTCAGAAACCAGATAGCGACGGGCCGTGTCGTTCAATTCATAGACGTCGTTGAACTGATCGAGAAGCTCAAGCGCAACGACACCATCGAGTAACGATCGAAGGTGTTCGACGGCTGCCCCAACTTCAGCCGCAACATCCTCAGCCGAGGACGGCCCCAAGCGTTGTAGGGCGTCGAAAACGTCGAGTTCGATTGCAGCCAGCAAGATGTAGTAGCGCCCAAGACCTTCGACCGCGGCCCAGACGGGCGCTGATGGAGGCGGTTTGAAATCCGTCCACGGGCGGCCCATGTGGGCCATCGTGTGCGACTTCTTTAATTCGGGGTAGGGCGCATCGCGCGGTTCAAAGCTCATGGATTTTCTCTCTCAGGGCCGCAGGAGAATTTTCCCGAAGAAGTCGCTGGCCATCATTTTCTCTTGCGCATCCGCTGCGTCCGCAAGGGCGAACTCCGAGTCAATGACGACCGCGAAATCTCCTTGACAGAACTTGTCCCAGGCTGGGCCAAACTCTTCTGGCCGGTAGGGGTCAGATCCCAGAATTGAAATCCCCGAGTGGAACAGGTATCCAAGCGACGGAATAGTGGCTTCGTCACCTGAGGAGTTCCCGCAGTTCACCAGTCGGCCTCCCACGCCTATGCCAAAGAGTGACTGCCCGAAAAGTGCGGTCCCGACATGATCGAAAACCATGTCGACGCCTGCGCCCTGGGTGCATTCTCTTGCAAATCCGGCAATATCGGTGGTCCGGTTGTTGCAGACGTGATCTGCACCGAGTTGGCGCGCACGCTCCGCTTTTTCATCGCTTCCTGCAGTTGCCAACACCGTCGCGCCAGCCTGCTTGGCCAATTGGATCCCCGCGGTCGAAACGCCTGAGCCAGCGGCATGAATCATGACTGTTTCCCCAGCCTGAAGCTTGCCGACCTCAAAGAGCGCGTGGGACGCGGTCAGAAAGCAGGTCGGGAAGGTTGCTGCATGTTCCAACGGCATCGCAACCGGGACTGGATAAACGTGTGTGCCTGGAACGAGACACTTTTGTGCGTAACCACCGGCGAAAATCCCTCCGAGAATGCCGAGCTCACCGTAGAGGTCGCCGTGCCCGGCCAGTTTGGAACTTTCATCGACTCCCGCCAAAGAAGGGTCGACGACGACTCGGTCCCCCACCTCCACACCGATGACCGAATCCCCGACGGCGGAGACTACGCCCGCAATGTCCATGCCAGCGATGTGGGGATAGGTGAACCCTGGCATCTGGAACCACCCGTTGCGCTGAACAACGTCCAATCGGTTGAGCGAGGTCGCTGCAACATCGACGACGACGTCCGCCGGCCCGGGCTCAGGGTCCGGCACATCCTCGTACCGCAGAACTTCTCGCCCGCCTGGCTCGTAGTACAGCATCGCTTTCATCTGAGAATGACTCCTTCTCCATATTCGGACTTCATCGTGAGGCAGCCCGGCGTCACCATCACAACGCTCGAGGCGACAAACACCCGCTACCTGAGCCCTCGGACGAATGGTTGAGCCAAGGCTGCAGGCGGTCGGACTCGGTGGGCGAAGACTGCCATGCCCAGGATCGTGACGACAAAGGGGAGGGATTGAAGGAGCTCGCTGTTGACGTCGTACCCCAGGCCTTGAACAGAAAGCCGGGCGGAGAGCGTTGCTGCGAAGACCGCACACCCTGCGATTGTTCCTCGCAAGGTCCAGCCGCCGAAGATCACTGCGGCGATAGCAATGAATCCTCTGCCGCCGACCACCGAGTCCTCGAACAACCCGATCTGGCCAAAGATGAGGAACCAGCCACCAAGACCAGAAGTGAACCCTGCGAAATACACCGACTGCCGGCGACGCTTGTTGACGTCGATACCAGAGACATCAGCTGACTGTGGATTTTCGCCCGATGCGCGGAGTTCGAGACCCCATTTGGTTCGGAAGACCAGCCACCAGCAGAACGGGATGAGCGCGTACAGCACGTAGAACGGCCAGCGTTGGCCGAACAGCGCGCTCCCCAACAGTGGGATATCGGAGAGCACCGGGATCTCCCACCGGTCTGCGAACGATGTTTCGGGGTTGATCTCGTTGTCCAGAAACCCGACGAGACCAAAGACGAGGATGTTGAGAGTCAACCCAACGACAAACTGATCGGCGGCCAGGCGATGACTCATCTCGGCCTGGATCGCCGCTACCACCATGCCCCCTAGTGCCCCAGCCAAAAGGGCCAGGCTGCTGGAGTTTGTGATGTCGTAGCCGACTGCGCTTGTGAACGCCCCCCCAAGCAACATCCCTTCGACCGAGATGTTTAGCGTGCCAGATCGCTCTGCGACCCATTCCCCCGACGCAGCGAATGCAAGGAAGGCGGCAAACAGAGCCGCATTGATGTAGGTCGATTCGCTACCGGCAATGTCCCACAGCGCTTCAAGAAATCCGGCCATGGCTTACACCCTCGCCGTCGCAGCCGCTCTGGCCCGACGTCGGTCTCGGAGGAACATCACTGCAGGAGGGAGCAGCAGGGCTAACACCAGCAGTCCCTGAATGACGTCAGTGATACGGCCTTCAACGCCGGTGCTGCCCACAAAGCTAGAACCCGTCCGAAGTGAGGCAAACACAAACGCCACTGGGATCGCCGCCACCGCCTTCTCCCGCGAAACCAAGGCTACGAGAAGTCCGGTCCAGCCGATGTTGGCCGAGAACCCGGGTACCAATTGATAGTTGCCGAAGGCGAAACCGCCTCCGGCGAGCATTGCCGCCCCTGCCAGTCCGGCGAACCCGCCGCCGACAAGAAGAACACCGGTGCCGTATGTCCGTTCAGCGACGCCGAACCGCTTTGCCGCCCGAGGATTCTTCCCCATCATCGATAGGCGGAAGCCCCAGATCGTGCGTCCCATGGCGAAGGCCACGAGCGCGGCCAGTGCCACTGCGAAAAGCACTGTGAGCGGAAATTCGTTGCCGAATAGCTCGATCCGAGCAAGTCGGTTTCCTTCCGTTAACTGCTGGCTCACCTGGTTTCGATTTCCTCGGTCGGCTTCAGGGGCAAGCAGCAGCCACTGACGACCGAGGGCATATGCAACCGCCTGCGATGCAACCGTCACCAACAAGAGAGTGGACAACACCTCCGGCACCCCGCGAGAGAAGCGCAGGCCGGCAGCAAGGGAAGCCCAAAATGCGCCGCCCACGAACCCGAAAAGTAAGATGATGGCAACATTCAGGGGCCCAGGGCCGCCGATCAACAAACCGAAATAGGTTGCGGTGGCCGCTCCAACGAGTAACTGCCCTTCCTGGCCAATGTTGATGAGGCCAGCTTGACTTGAGACGATCGTTCCGAGCGCGACCAGCAGCAGCGGTGCTGCATGGCCGAGCGTTTCGCCCCATCGCCCAGGGTTTCGCAGACTGCCGTCAAGCAGCGCAGAGAGAACGGGGCGCCACTCCCCACCGGTTGCCTGCACCAACATTGCAGAGAGCACGAGGGCACCGAGGACACTCACGCCGTAAAGCAACAACCATTCAGCGATCCGTTGTGAACGCCCGTCCCTCATAAGTTCGATCCTCCCATTAGGAGACCAATCCGTTCGAGGTCTGCGTTGTTCCGGTCCATCTCCCCAATGATCCGTCCACGAGAGATGACTGCGATCCGGTTTGCGAGGTCAAAGATCTCGTCGAGTTCGCTCGAAATCAGCAAGATCGCAACGCCTGCGGCTGCGGCGGATCGGATCCTGTTAGTCATGTACTCGATCGCCCCAACATC
This sequence comes from Acidimicrobiaceae bacterium, assembly GCA_002729125.1. Taxonomy (GTDB): domain Bacteria; phylum Actinomycetota; class Acidimicrobiia; order Acidimicrobiales; family Aldehydirespiratoraceae; genus UBA11606. The sequence goes on from PBTQ01000050.1 coordinate 6,571, forward strand.
AAGTCCCCGCGTCGGCTGCGCAGCAACGAGCACCTTTGGATCCCGCCACATTTCTCGCGCAAAGACGACCCTCTGCTGGTTTCCTCCCGAAAGGGTCCATAAAGGGGCATCAGGCCCGCTGCACTGGATCTCGAACTGTTCGATGAGTTCGTTTGCGTGCGCCGTCATCTGAGCGCTGCTGATGATGCCTTGCCGTGCAACTCTTTCGGTATCGCCGAAGAGAAGATTTTCGGCGACCGACATGTTGAGGACGATGCCAGAATCGTGTCGATCCTCAGGCACCACAGCCACGCCGGCGCGAGCCATGGCCCCGGGCCGAGCAGTGTCAACTATTTCGCCATCTACGGCTACATCTCCCGAGGTGAGCGTAACCAGAGAAGAAAGCAGGTCTCCAAGTGGTCGCTGCCCATTGCCCTCGACCCCGGCAATCCCGAGGATCTCTCCCTGGTGGACATCTAGGGAGAGGTCATCTAAGCCGCGAACACCACGACCGGCATCCCAGACAGCATTTCGAATCGACAACATCGCAGGGCTGCTTGGGTTCTGCTTCGAACGCTCTCCAGCAACCTCGCTATCGGCGCCGTTCAATCCGGCACCCAGCGCTGCGTTCTCGTCCCGAAGTGAAACCTCGCGGCCGACCATCCCTCGTGCAAGGGTCGGCGCATCAGCCTCGCTGGTGACAAATCGATCAACGACCGCTCCGTTTCGCATGATGGTGATGTCGTCGGTAGCGCTCAGCACCTCGTTGAGTTTGTGACTGACCAGTACAACAACCCGGCCTTCGGCTGCGACCACCGAACGTAACGATTCGAAGAGTTGGGCGGACTCCTCTGGGGTAAGTACCGCGGTGGGTTCATCGAAGATCACGATGTTGGGATCCCGCCGAAGACACTTGATGATCTCGACGCGTTGCCGCAGACCTGCGGTGAGGGATCCGACGTTGGCGTAAGGATCAATCTCCAGGCCATAGTGATCGCCGATTTCGCCGATCCGTTTCCGAACCTCAACGGGGTCGAGGCGGCCTGCGTCGCCGAGGGCGACGTTCTCCCAGACGGTCAGTGCATCAACCAAGCTGAAGTGTTGATGAACCATGCCAAAGCCGAGTGAAGCCGCAGTCAAAGGATCGTGAATCTGACAAGGTCGGCCATCGATGCGGATCTCCCCGGCGTCGGGAAGCACCAGGCCAATGAGCATCTTCATCAGGGTCGACTTCCCGGCTCCATTCTCGCCGAGGATTCCATGAATCATGCCGCGATGAAGAAGCAGGTCGACGCCATCACACGCCGTGACGCCACCGAACCTTTTCGTGATACCCGAGAGCTCAACGGCGG
>PBTQ01000051.1 GCA_002729125.1 Acidimicrobiaceae bacterium
TGCAGGCCGGCGCTATCGCGACCGCGCACCTCGAGCCGATCGATCGCCGACAGGGCCTGGTGGATCGACAGGAAAGCCTCGAGCGACCCCGTATGCATCGCACCGCCGTTGAGGCGACTGACGACCTCGGCGGCCCGGAGCCGGTCACGAGTGATCGCCCACACCCCGTCGCGAACAGCGATCAGGGCTTGGTTGCGGGCTTCAAGCTGCTTCGTCGAAAGGTTGCCATCCTGCTCAAGTCGCTGTTCCTCCTGCTCGACCGCAGCGAGGAGTTCGTCGCAGTGGTGCACCAACGCCGGACCCAGGCTGGGTTCGGCCAACAGGAGGCGGAGACCAGGAACACCGCGCAGCAGGGCGTCGGCCTCAGCAAGGTGAGCACCGACCGCAGCAATGGTGTCGGTGACATCGGGGCCGGAGACGAGCAGGGCAGCCTGACCCGCGACGAGATCAAGGACCGAATGGCTCGTCGGCGTTGCTCGTGTCGAAGGGCGCCGGACTACGGCGATGATCCCGCACATCGGTGTGTCTCTCCTGCGAAGCCAGACTGCATTCTGAGCCGGATCTCCGCAGACCGCAGTCTAGGACCGTCGCCCGGCTGACGAGGTTCAGCCGAAGAGCGACTCGACCGCAGCGACGAGGCCATCGGCCTCCATCCGGGCCTCGGCATCGGTTTCGGCCTCGACCATGACCCGGATGAGCGGTTCGGTGCCCGAGGGTCGAATTAGCACACGACCCCGGCCGGCCATGCGGGCGAGTGAAGCTTCGATAAACGGGGTGAGCGGCCCATCGACGTCGGCAGGCGTTTGGGCGACCCGGACGTTCCGCAGCACCTGCGGAAGGCGGGTCATCGCCGCGTCGGCCAACGCTCCGAGCGAGCGCCCTCGGCGCGCCAAGATGTCGAGCAGTTGCGCCGCCGTGAGGAGTCCATCACCGGTCGATGCGAGCTCGCGAAAGATCACGTGGCCGGACTGTTCGCCACCGAGCGAATAGCCACCTGCGTCGAGCGCCTCCAGCACGTGGCGGTCCCCGACCTTGGTGTCGACAACGTGGATGCCGGCGTCGTCCATCGCCCGCCGGAAACCAAGGTTGGTCATGACGGTTACGACGACCGCATCACCGGCGAGACGGCCTCGGGCCTTGGCGTCGAGCGCGCACATGGCGATGATCTGATCGCCATCGATCAGCCGACCGTCGCCGTCGACAGCGAGTAGCCGATCCGCGTCACCGTCGAAGGCAACCCCGAGGTCAGCGCCGTGCCCGACGACAGCAGCCTGCAGCGATTCTGGATGGGTCGACCCACACCCGTCGTTGATGTTGGTGCCGTCAGGGGCGGCGTGGAGCATCGTCACGTCGGCACCGAGGCGGGTCAGCGCCCGGCGGGCGGCGTCGTACGCTGCTCCGTTCGCCGCATCGGCGACGACGGCGAGTCCGGCAAGCCTGCGCCCCTCCAGGCTGGCGACGATGCTCTCGACGTGAGACTCGGCGGCACTGTCGTGGCTGTCCACGATCGTCGGGATCGCCTCGATCTCGGTTCCTCGCAACGCATCGAAGCGGGCCTGGATCTCGTCCTGCACCCAATCATCGAGTTTCGACCCACCGGGGGCGAAGAACTTGATGCCATTGTCGTACCAAGGATTGTGCGACGCCGAGATCATCGCTCCGGCAACCTGACGATCGGCACACCATCGGGCGACTGCCGGAGTCGGCACAACGCCGAGATCGACTGAATCACCACCGGCAGCGGCGACGCCTGCGTGCGCGGCATCGGCGAGCTCCGGCCCCGAGGCGCGAGTGTCTCTACCGACCGCAAAGCCGCCACGACCGAGGATCTCTGCGGCGGCCTGCGCAAGGGCGCGGACAGGTGCGGGAGTCAGTTCGGTGCGGGCATCACCCCGTATGCCGTCGGTTCCGAAGGTCAGCGTCACGGCGTCATCATCGGCCGAAGACGGCCGAAGGGCAATGGATCGGCCCGAACTGTGACCAGCGGAGCGATATCAGCGCTTGCTGTACTGCGGCGCCTTGCGGGCCTTCTTGAGGCCGTACTTCTTGCTTTCCTTCTTTCGAGGATCGCGGGTGAGGAAGCCGGCCGACTTGAGGGCGCCACGGTGATCAGCGTCGAGTTCGACGAGGCCACGAGCGATACCGAGGCGCAGCGCACCGGCCTGGCCGGTGGTGCCGCCACCATGAATGGTGGCGTCAATGTCGAAGGACTCGGCGGTTTCGGTGACAGCAAGCGGCTCAAGCAGCGCTTCGACCTGCACCTTCGAAGGGAAGAACTCGTCGACTGGGCGCCCGTTGACGGTGACGGTGCCGGAGCCATTGCGGAATCGCACACGGGCGACGGCACGCTTGCGACGGCCTGTGGTCTGGGTGAGCGGAGTGGTCATCTCAGGGTCCTCGTGGCGAATCAGGCGCGGGCTTCGTAGGTGGCGTGCGCGATCTCGAGCGGCTGGGGGTTCTGCGGCGCATGGGGATGCGTCGGACCGGCATAGACCTTCAACTTGGAGATCTGCGCACGACCGAGGCGGGTCTTGGGGATCATGCCCCGGATGGTGTCCATCACAGCCTGCTCAGGCTTGCGGGCTAACTTCTCGGCGTAGGTCTCGCTCCGGAGACCGCCGGGATAGCCGCTGTGACGATGCACGAGCTTCTTTTCGGCCTTGCCCGAGGTGAGCACGACCTTGTCAGCGTTCACGATGATGACGTGGTCGCCCATGTCCATGTGCGGGGTGTAGGTAGGCTTGTGCTTGCCACGCAAGATGTTGGCGACTTCGGTCGACAGGCGACCGAGCACGAGGCCTTCGGCGTCGACAACGTGCCAAGAGCGATCGACTTCGCCGGCCTTCGGGGTGTAGGTGGACACAGTGTTCCTCCGCGGAACGAAAGGATGAGAGCAAATGGTCCGACGCCGAATTCGGGCGCTCAGGACCGACAAATAAGCCTACGGGCGCAATCAGGCAACAGCAATCGTTGCGCCGCGCGAAATCCGCAGCCGTTAGGCATCGCTGCGGTAGTGGGCCCGGGTGAGCTCCAGCCCCTGCGGCGGTGCCGGCGATGACACAGCCATCCGACTCATCGCCCGGAGCGCCTCCCCCATCTCGTCCGGCTGGCGTCGTCCACGCCCGATCTCGACAAACATGCCGACAAGGCTCCGAACCATCTGGCGGGTGAAGGCGGTGGCGGTGATCTCCAACTGCAAGGTGTCGCCGACACGACGCCACTGCGCCCGGTGCACGGTCCGAACGAAAGTCTCGTTGACCTTCGACTTGTTCTTCTTCGAAAACGATGTGAAGTCGTGCTCGCCAAGAATCTGGTTAGCCGCCAGCTGCATGGCACCGATCTCAAGAGGCTCGGGCACATGCCAGACCAAGTCCCGCACGAGCGGGTCGGGCCAGGCCGAGTTCAGTACGCGATAGCGATAGCTACGAGCCACGCAAGAGATCCGGGCGTCGAAGTCCGGGGCCGCCAGAGCGATATCACGCACCGAGATTTCCGGGGCGAGCATCCGGTTGAGCGCTCGCGCCAAGGCGACGGCGTCGAAGTGATCGGCATCGGCGTCGAACGACACAACCTGGCCACGAGCGTGCACACCCCGATCGGTGCGTCCCGCACACGTCACCGTGATCGGCTCTCGCAGGGCCTTCGACAGCGCCTCGTGGAGGTCGTCTTGCACCGTCCGTACGTCGGGGTTGGTGGCAAACCCGTAGAACGGAGATCCATCGTAGGCGACCGTCATGCGGACGCGCACGTGCCCATCGGGCGGCGGGGCGACGGTCCGGGGGGTCACGTCGTCAGGCTAGGGCTATAGCCCGGACGTCGTCACCGGGCTTGGGGCGAAAACGGCGAAGCACCCCTCCAAGGAGGGGCGCTTCGATCAACGTGCTGCTTCGGCTGGAGCCGAACGAGATCAGATCAGCTCGACACGCGCCATCGGCGCGTTGTCCCCCGAACGAGGGTCGAGCTTGATGATCCGGATGTAACCACCCGGACGGTCCTCGTACCGGGGACCGATCTCGTCGAACAGCTTGCTGGCCATCTCACGGTCGCGAAGGAACTTCACGACGTTGCGGTGGTTGTGGACGCCACCCTTCTTGGCCTTGGTGATCATCTTCTCCGCCACCGGACGCATGGCCTTGGCCTTGGCTTCCGTGGTGGTGATCGCCTCGGCCGCAATGAGGCTGGCGACGAGGTTGGCCATCATGGCCTTCTGATGAGCAGCACTACCGCCGAAGCGGGCGCCCTTGCGAGGACGTGCTGGCATGGTCAGTCTCGATTCCGGAGCGAGAGACCTCGCTCGTCAAGCGTCTCGATGACCTCGTCGAGGCTCTTTTGACCGAAGTTGGTGATGGCCAGAAGGTCGTCCTCGCTCTTTTGCAGTAGCTCGCCGACGGTGTTGACCTGAGCACGCTTGAGGCAATTGCGGGGACGCTCGGAGAGTTCAAGGTCTTCGATGGGGAGTTCCATGTCCGGACCGCCCGAGGTGACCTGAACGGCTTCGCCGAGCACGAGGCCCTGCGGTTCGTCGGACATTTCTTCGACGAGCTGCACCAGGGCGCGCAGGGTGCCGCCGGCCGAGGCAAGCGCTTCGCGAGGGCTAATCGAACCGTCGGTCTCGATCTCGAGCACGAGGCGGTCGAAATCGGTCGACTGCTCGACGCGAGTCGGCTCGATCTCGAACGACACACGCCGAACCGGCGAGTAGATCGAGTCGACCGGGATCACACCGATAGTGGTACCGGTCTTGTTCTTGTCAGCCGAGACATAGCCCCGACCGTTCTCGACGGTCAGATCGACGGCCAGCCGGCCCTTGCCATTGAGGCTGGCGATCTCGAGATCACCGTTGAGCACCTCGACGTCGGGATGGGGCTGGATGTCGGCGGCCGTGACCTCGGTGGGGCCACGAGCGTCGAGACGCAGGGTCACCGGCTCATCGCTGTGCACCACGAGGACGAGGTCCTTGAGGTTGAGGATGATGTCGGTGATGTCCTGAGCCACACCGGTGATGGTGTCGAACTCGTGAAGGGCATCGTCGAAACGCACCTGCGTGACGGCTGCGCCCGGGATGGACGACAGCAGCGTGCGGCGCAACGAGTTGCCGATGGTGTGGCCGAAGCCAGGCTCAAGTGGCCCGACGGCGAAGCGCTGGAGGTTTCCCTCCGCCTCGTTGGTGGCTTCGACGGTGGGTCGCTGGATGACGAGCATCGGTACCTCTGCTACTTCGAGTAGAGCTCGACGATGAGCTGTTCGCGGACGGGGATGTCGATCTGCTCACGGATGGGCAGCTCGCGCACGGTGACCTGGAACTGCTCGTTGCGGTCGAGCCACGCCGGGGGCGTGCGATCCAAGACGTCAAGGTTCCACTGTAAGACGGTGAAGTCATGCGCAGCGGGACGCAGTTCGACCACGTCACCCTTGCGAAGGCGGTAGCTAGGGATGTCGACGCGGCGGCCGTTCACATTGACGTGGCCGTGACCCACGAACTGGCGGGCCTGGGGCCGGGTGGCGGCCCATCCGGCGCGATAGATGACGTTGTCGAGCCGAAGCTCGAGGAAACGCAGCATATTCTCGCCGGTCACGCCCTGCCGACGCGAAGCCTCGGCAAAGATGTTGCGGAACTGCCGCTCGGTGAGGCCGTAGCTGAAACGGGCCTTTTGCTTCTCCTGCAGCTGCAGAAGGTATTCAGAGACCGAGCCGCGACGACGCGAGCGACCGTGCTCGCCCGGCGGGTACGGGCGCTTGTCGAGGGCGATGGTCTCGCCCTTCGTGCCCCAGATGTTGGTTCCCAGGCGCCGCGAAACGCGGGCGCGAGGTCCGGTGTAGCGCGACATGGTCAGGCCCTCCGACGCTTGTTGAGACGGCATCCATTGTGCGGAATCGGCGTGCAGTCCTTGATGCCGGTCACCTCGATGCCGGCCTGCTGGATCGAACGAATGGCGGTCTCGCGGCCCGATCCCGGGCCCTTGACCTGGACGTCGACCTTGCGGACGCCGTGCTCCATGGCGGAACGGGCGGCCTTCTCGGCGGCCATCTGAGCCGCAAACGGGGTTGACTTGCGGGAGCCCTTGAAGCCGACGTTGCCAGCGGACGCCCAGGCGATCACGTCGCCACGCTGGTCGGTGATCGAGATGATCGTGTTGTTGAACGAGCTTTTGATGTGCGCCACGCCGTGCGTAACGTTCTTGCTCTGTCGCTTGCGGGGCCGACGGGCGCCGGCGGAAGGGTTCGCCATGGTTCCTACTTCTTCTTGCCTGCAATGGTCTTCTTGGGACCCTTGCGCGTACGAGCATTGGTGTGGGTGCGCTGTCCGCGAACCGGAAGGCCACGACGGTGACGGAGACCCTGGTAGCAGCCGATCTCCATCTTGCGCTTGATGTCCTGGCTGACCTCGCGTCGGAGGTCGCCCTCGACCCGCAGGTCAGCGTCGATGAAGCCACGAATCTTCGCGATCTCGTCATCGGTGAGGTCACGCACACGCGTGGCGGCGTCGATACCGGTGGCGTTGCAGATGTCGATCGCAATCGTCCGGCCGATGCCATAGATGTAGGTGAGGCTGATGCCCACCTGCTTGTCTCGGGGAATGTCTACGCCGCTAATGCGTGCCATTTCTCAGCCCTGCCTCTGCTTGTGACGCGGGTTTTCGCAGATGACCATGACGCGGCCGTGTCGACGGATGACGCGGCACTTGTCACAGATCTTCTTGACGCTGGGTCGAACCTTCATATTGCTCCCGGCCGCCTGAGCAACCGAATCTGATGGCCGGAACCCGGCCGGGTTTTCGAGTGTGTCGGGTGACTCCGGGCTGATCAGCCGGGACTCACTTGTAGCGATAGGTGATACGACCACGCTGGAGGTCGTAAGGGGTCAGCTCCACTTGGACGCGATCGCCGGGAAGGATGCGGATGTAATGCATTCGCATCTTTCCACTGATGTGCGCAAGCACCTCGTGACCGTTCTCAAGCTCGACCCGGAACATGGCGTTCGGAAGCGATTCGGTAACGGCCCCTTCAAGGACGATGGCGTCTTCTTTGGGCTTCGGCAGAGTTGAACCTCCTGAAAACACGGGGACCCACCGGGGTCTCCGTGGCGACCTGGGTGCAGGCCAGTCGACAACGCTACCGGACGTACCGGAGCCGACCAACCCGCTGTGACCTCATGGGCTAGGTGTATACCTAGGCCATTCGGCCGTCGATGACCTCCGTGAGACGGGAGAACACCTGTTCCTCCTCGCCCAGACCGTCGATCATGGCCAAAAGACCACGCTCGGCGAACCAGTCGAGCAGGGGTGCCGTCTGCTCCTCGTAGAGGGACAGACGACGAGCGATGGCCTCTTCGGTGTCGTCTTCACGACCCCGAGCCATCATTCGCGTGGTGACCTCCTCGACATGAACGTCGAGGTTGATCGCGATCGTGAGTTCCTGACCAAGTTCGGCCAGCATCGCTTCGAGCCCGTTGGCCTGGTCGGCCGTGCGGGGGAAGCCATCGAGCAACACGCCGCCCGACATGATGTCGGGCTTAGCGACCCGCTCGGCGACTAGCGGGATCATGACGTCGTCGCCGACGAGCCCGCCAGCGTTCATGATGCCGGCCGCCTGCTGGCCCAGGTCGGTGCCCTCCTCGACGGCGGCGCGAAGCACGTCGCCGGTAGAGAGATGCACACAGCCGTACTGCGCTGCGAGGCGAAGCGACTGCGTGCCCTTCCCTGAGCCCTGACGGCCCAGGATCACCATGCGAAGCGCGCTCACTTCAAGAAGCCTTCGTAGTTGCGCATCATCAACTGGCTGTCGATCTGCTTCATCGTCTCGAGCGCCACACCCGTGGCAATCAGCAGCGAGATGCCGCCGAACGCAAAGCCACCCGCACCGGCACCAGCACCCGACGCAGAGTCGGTGCCGATCGTGACCGCAATCAAGATCGACGGCACTAGGGCCACGGCGGCGATGAACATCGCGCCCGGGAAGGTGATGCGGGACAGGATGCGGGCCAGGTAGCGCTCGGTCTGAGGACCGGGGCGGATACCGGGGATGAAGCCACCCTGCTTGCGGATGGTGTCGGCCTGTTTGGCCGGGTCGAACGAGATCGCCGTGTAGAAGTAGGCGAAGCCGACGATCATCAAGCCGAAGAAGGCGAGGTACACCGGCGACGTCGGGTCGACCAGGTTGCCGTTGACCCATTCCTGGATCGAGCCCCAGAACCCGGTCGATGGCAGCGCCGTGGCGACGAGGGTCGGGAGGTACAGCACCGAGCTGGCGAAAATGATCGGGATCACGCCGGACTGGTTGACCTTGAGTGGGATGTAGGTGCTCTGGCCTCCATACATGCGCTTGCCGACCACCCGCTTTGCGAACTGGACGGGAATGCGACGCTGCCCCTGCTCGACGAACACGATGCCGACTAGAAGGGCGATGGCCACGAGAATCAAGATGATCAGCGCAACGTTGCCGTTCTCGGCCTGCACCAGGGAGCCCTGGGCGGGCAGGGTCGAGACGACCGAGGTGAAGATCAGCAGCGACATGCCGTTGCCGATGCCGCGTTGGGTGATGAGCTCACCCATCCACATCAACAAGGCGGTGCCGGTGGTGAGGGTGAGGACCACGACGAAGACGGTCCAGGCGTTGAACTCGGGCAGGAGGTCGATTGTGCCGACCAGGCCACCGCTGTGGAACAAGAAGGCGAACGAGGTCGACTGCACCACCGCGATCGAGATCGTCAGGTAGCGGGTCCATTGAGTGATCTTGCGCTGACCGATCGCTCCCTGCTGCTGCCACTGCTCGATCTTGGGAATCACTACGCCGAGGATCTGCATGATGATCGATGCGGTGATGTAGGGCATGATGCCAAGCGCGAACACCGAGAACTGGGTGAGCGCGCCGCCCGAGAAGAGCTGGACGAAGCCCAGGATGCCGCCCTGGTTGGCCTGATCGCGAAGCAACTGGACCGCTGCGACATCGACGCCGGGGGCGGGCACGAACGCGCCAAGTCGATAGATCGCAATGACCATCAGCGAGAACAGGATCTTGCCGCGCAGATCGGCGACCCGGAACATGTTCAGAACTCGTTGCAGCATGGGGCTCTCCTGAGCGGCCGGTCAGTCGGAGCAGACCGGAGCGGGCATCACGAGGTGCCCGCCGAGGATCATCGGTTGGTGTGCTGGCTGAAGCTGCCGTGCGACGGACGAACCCCGAACGGCTTCGGCAGGACTTCAACCGTGCCGCCAGCGCCGGTGATCGCTTCCTCCGCCGACTTCGAGAAGGCATGGGCCTTCACGGTGACGGCCGAACCGAGCTCGCCACGGCCGAGGACCTTCACGAGCGCGCCCTTGGACACGAGGCCGCGAGCAAGCAGGCTCTCGGGGGTGACCTCGGAGAGGCCCGACTCGGCGATCGTGTCCAGGTTGACCGCTTGATACTCGACACGGAAGGGGTTGGTGAAGCCGCGCAACTTCGGCACCCGCTGGATCAAGGGCATCTGACCGCCCTCGAACCCCACCGGAACCGTGTTACGAGCACGCTGGCCCTTGGTGCCGCGGCCTGCGGTCTTGCCGCCCTTACCGCCGATACCGCGCGCCTTGCGCTTACCACGCTTGTTGGAACCGTCGGCCGGCTCCAGATCGTGAATGCGAATACCCATCAGTTTTCGACCTCCTCAACCGACACGAGGTGCGGGACCCGGGCGATCATGCCACGGATCTCGGGACGGTCTGGCAGAGTGTTGGTACGGCCGATGCCACGCAGACCGAGGGCACGAAGCGTGCCTCGCTGCTTGGGCTTGCAGCCGATATTGCTCTTGAGCTGGGTGACCTTGAGGGCCATCAGTCCTCCTCGGCGAGCTTCGGCTTGTGCTCGCCGCGCTCGCTCTCCTGATAGGCCGTCCACAGCGCACCCGGAAGAAACTCCTCGGGGTCGAGGCCACGCAGTCGGGCGACCTCATCGGGACGACGCTGGCCCTTGAGACCTTCGATGGTCGCACGGGCCACGTTGATGTGGTTGGGCGAACCGAGCGACTTGCACAGCACGTCGGCGACACCGGCCTCTTCAAGGATCGCGCGGGCGGCACCACCGGCGATCACACCGGTACCGGGGGCAGCGGGCTTCAGCATGACCCGGCCAGCGCCGAGCTCACCGATCGTCTCGTGGACGATCGTCGTGCCCGCCATCGGAACGGTGAACAGGTTGCGACGGGCCTCTTCGGTGCCCTTCTGGATGGCCAGCGGCACTTCCTTGGCCTTGCCGTAGCCGAGCCCGACCTGGCCGGCACCGTCACCGATCACCACGAGCGCGGTGAACGAGAAACGACGACCGCCCTTGACGACCTTGGCGACTCGGTTGATATTGATGACGCGGGACTCGCGGAGGCCTTCGCCGCCATCGCGCGGGTTGTCGCGTTCGTTACGTCGGTCGTAAGCCATCAGAACTTCAGTCCTCCCTCGCGGGCGGCATCGGCGAGCGCCGCAACCCGGCCGTGGTAGCGGAAGCCACCGCGGTCGAACACGACCTCTTCGACACCAGCCGCCTTGGCCCGCTCGGCGAGCAGAGCCCCGGCCTTGGTGGCCGCTTCGGTGTTGCTGTTCACGTCGCCTCGCAGGGTCGACTCGGTGGTCGACGCCGACGCCAGGGTGACACCGGCGATGTCATCGATGACCTGGGCGGAGATGTGCTTATTGGATCGGAAAACGGCGATGCGAGGACGCTGAGCCGTGCCACGCAGGGTCTTGCGGACCCGGTTGTGACGGCGAATGCGATCGTCGCGGCGCTTTTTTGCGGAAACTGCCATAGCTACTTGGCCGCCTTTCCAGACTTGCGGATCACACGCTCGTCCTTGTAGCGGATGCCCTTGCCCTTGTACGGCTCAGGCTTGCGCCACTTGCGAATATCGGCGGCCACCTGGCCGACGAGCTGCTTGTCGATGCCCTTCACCAAGATCTGGGTCTGGGCAGGGACCTCGAACTCGACGCCCTCAGGGGCCTCGATGTTCACCGGGTGGCTGAAACCAAGGGCCAGCTCGAGGGTGTTGGAGCTCTTGGCCGTGGCGCGGTAACCAACGCCTTGAATCTGGAGCTCTTTCACAAAGCCCTCGCTCACGCCAACGATCATGTTCTGAACCAGCGAACGGCTTAGCCCGTGGAACGCCCGGGACTCCTTGGAGTCGTCGGGACGAACAACGGTGAGCGTTTGGTCGTCGAGGTTCACCGTCACGCCGCCAGGGAGCTCACGGGACAGTTCGCCCTTGGAGCCCTTGACGGTGATGTTGGGGCCGTCGATGGCGATTTCGACGCCGCTAGGGACGGTGATGGGAGCGTTGCCAACTCGGGACATGGCGACCTCCTCACCACACGAAGCACAGAATTTCGCCGCCCATGCGGTTCTTCCGTGCTTCGCGGTCGGACATGAGTCCCTTGTTGGTCGAGACGACCGCCACGCCAAGACCACCCTGTACGCGGGGGATCTCGTTGCGCTGACGGTAAATGCGCAGGCCCGGCTTGGAGACCCGCTTCATACCAGAGATGACGCGAGCCCGCTCGGGGCTGTACTTCATCTCGATGGTCAGGGTCTTGCCCGGCTTGTCTCCATTGTCGGCCTCGGCGAACGAGGTGATGTAGCCCTCACTCTTGAGGACCTTGGCGAGCGCCACCTTCTGCTTTGACGACGGCATGGAAACCTCGTCGTGCATCGCCACGTTGGCGTTGCGGATGCGGGTGAGCATGTCGGAAATCGGATCGGTCATCGTCATTGTTCTGCTCCTCCCCTCACCAACTGGCCTTCTTGACACCCGGCAGCTCGCCGGCATGCGCCATCTCACGCAGACAAATTCGGCAGAGGCCGAACTTGCGGTACACCGAGTGCGGACGACCGCACCGACGGCAACGCGTGTACTGACGCACCTTGAACTTGGGCGTCTTCTGCTGCTTCTGGATGAGTGCTTTTTTCGCCATGGGTCACTGCCCCTCGCGTCGGAACGGGAAGTTGAACGCATCAAGAAGGGCTTTGCCCTCCTCGTTCGTCTTCGCCGTGGTAACTATCGTGATGTCCATACCCCGGGTGGTGTCGACCTTGTCGTAGTCGATTTCGGGGAACATGAGCTGTTCGGTCACGCCGAACGTGTAATTGCCGTTGCCGTCGAACGACTTCGGCGGAAGGCCGCGGAAGTCACGGATTCGCGGGATCGCCAGCGAGATGAGGCGATCGAGGAATTCGTACATCCGGTCACCTCGGAGGGTGACCTTGCAGCCAATGGCCTGACCCTCACGCAACTTGAAGCTGGCGAGGCTCTTCTTGGCCCGGGTGATCACCGGCTTTTGGCCAGCGATGGTCTCCATGTCGGCCAGGGCACCCTCAAGGAGCTTGGCCTGACCGACGGCGTCACCGACGCCCATGTTGAGCACGATCTTCTCGATCTTGGGCACCAACATGACGTTGTCGAGTTCCAAAGTGTCCTTGAGCTGGGCCCGGATCTCGTCGTTGAACCTGGTCCGCAATCGCGGGGTGATCGTGGTGGTCACTTGATCTCCTCACCGGTGCGCTTGCAGACACGGATCTTTGACCCGTCGTCGAGGATCTTGTACCCGACGCGGGTGGCCTTGCCGTCCTTCGGGCTGATCACGGCGACGTTGGAAGCGTCGATGGGCATCGCCTTGTCGATGATGCCGCCCTGCTGATCGGCTCGGGTCGGGGCCTGGTGCTTCTTGGCGACGTTGACGCCCTCGACGACGACCGTGCCCGTCTCGGGCATGGCCTTCTGGACGACGCCCTCAGCGCCCTTGTCCTTGCCGGCGAGCACGACCACGCGGTCACCCTTGACGATCTTCATCACAGAACCTCCGGGGCCAGCGACACGATCCGCATGAACTGCTTCTCGCGAAGCTCACGGCCCACTGGGCCGAAGATGCGGGTGCCGCGCGGCTGCTTCTGATCGTTGATCAGCACCGCAGCGTTCTCGTCGAAGCGAATGTAGCTGCCATCCGGACGACGCTTCTCTTTCTTGACACGAACGACGACGCACTTGACGACATCGCCCTTCTTGACCTGAGCGCCGGGGATCGCATCCTTGACCGTGGCGACGAAGACGTCACCGATCGAGGCGTAACGACGCTTCGAACCGCCGAGGACCTTGATGCACAAGACCTCCTTAGCGCCTGAGTTGTCGGCGACGCGCAGGCGTGATTCCTGCTGGATCACTTCGCACGCTCCAGGATCTCGACGAGACGCCAGCGCTTGTTCTTCGACAGCGGGCGGGTCTCCTGGACACGCACACGGTCGCCGATGTTCAGCGTGTTCTCCTCGTCGTGGACGTGGAGCTTCTTGTTGCGCTGCACGGTCTTGGCATAGCGGCGGTGACGCACACGGTCGATGGTCTCGACCACGGCGGTCTTGTCCATCTTGTCCGAGACGACGATGCCCTCTCGGACCTTGCGGGCGTTCTCGCGGGTTTCGGTCTCAGCCATCAGCCGGCCTCCTCCGCCGCGTCGACCGCAGCGACCTCACGGGCCCGGAGTTCGGTGTGAACCCGGGCGATTTCCTTCTTGACCTGCTTCATGCGGGCCGAGTTCTCGAGCTGTCCAGTCGCAAACTGAAAGCGCAGGTTGAACAACTCTTCCTTGCGGTCCGCAAGGGCCTCGAGCAGATCAGTGTCGCCGAGATCGGCGAGGGTCGTGGACTTCGCCATCAGAAACCCTCCTCACGCTTTACGAAGCGAGCCTTCACGGGCAGCTTCTGGATGGCACGGTTGATCGCCTCGCGGGCAATCTCTTCGTCGTAGTACGACAGTTCGAACATCACACGGCCGGGGCGGACGACGGCGACCCACTTCTCGGGGTTGCCCTTGCCCGAACCCATGCGGGTTTCAGCCGGCTTCTCGGTGACCGGCTTGTCGGGGAAGACGTTGATCCACACCTTGCCGCCACGCTTGATGTGACGGGTCATGGCGATACGGGCGGCCTCGATCTGACGGGCGGTGATCCACCCGGGCTCGAGGGCCTGAATGCCGTAGTCGCCGTAGCTGACCTCGGTGGCGCCCTTGGCGGCGCCCTTCATGCGTCCACGGTGGTGCTTGCGGTGCTTGACCTTCTTAGGCATCAACATGATCGAAACCTCAGTCGTTGGCCCGGAAGTTCGGGGTCTCGGACTGCTCACGGGTGGAGGCCTCGATGGCGTCCTCCTCGTCGAGCAGTCGTTCGAATTCGGGATCGGCTTCCTTGATGAGCGGAGCCGGCTCTTCGTCGACCTCGTTGTCCGCACCCTCGGTCTCGGGGGTGGCGACGCGCTTGCGAGCGGCACTGGACACGACCTTGCGGGGCTTGGTGCTCTGGCCCGACGTCTCGCCGGCAGCCATCGCAGCCTCGAGGGTGGCCTTGTCCTCGGTCTGGGTCTTGTAGGGAAGGATGTCGCCCTTGTAGAGCCACACCTTCACACCGATACGGCCGTAGGTGGTCTTGGCCTCACGGAAGCCGTAGTCGACATCGGCACGGAGGGTGTGCAGCGGCACACGGCCCTCGCGGTACCACTCGGTGCGAGCCATCTCCGAACCGCCGAGTCGGCCCGATGACTGGACTCGGATACCGAGGGCGCCAGCCTTCTGGGCGTTCTGCACCGCACGCTTCATCGCACGGCGGAACGCCACGCGACCGGCAAGCTGGTCGGCGATTCCCTGGGCGATCAGCGCAGCGTCGAGCTCGGGCTGCTTGATCTCCTGGATGTTGAGCTGGACCTTCGGGTTGCCTGAGATCTTCGTGAGACCGGCGCGGAGGCGGTCGGCCTCAGCACCGCGGCGGCCGATCACGATGCCCGGACGGGCGGTGTGTACATCGACACGCAGCCGCTCACGGGTGCGCTCGACCTCGACACGGCTGATCGCCGCGTGCGGCAACTCGTTGAGCAGATAGTCGCGGATCTTCCAATCCTCGACGACGTTGTCGGCGTACTCCTGGCGATCGGCGAACCAGCGACTCTTCCAATCAGTGGTGATCCCGAGGCGGAAGCCGTACGGGTTGACCTTCTGTCCCATGGACTTACTCCTCTTCCTCGGTCGACGTATCGGCCTCGCCGTTGTCGTCCTCGGCGGCGGCCTCCATCTCGGCGGCGGTTGCGGCGACGATCTCGTCGGCGACGTCTTCGACCATGGTCTCGGTGTCGTCGACCTCGTCGTCAGCGTCTTGCTGACGGGCCTTGGACTGGGCAACACGAGCGCGACGAGCCTCGGCGGCTTGGCTGCTACCCGAGCGCCCAGCAGCGGCTTCACGGTTGCGCAGGGCTTCTAGTGCCTCGTCGTCGAAGCGGCTCACGATGACCGTGATGTGGCAGGTGCGCTTGCGGATACGAGTCGCTCGGCCACGAGCACGAGGGCGCCAGCGCTTGAGGGTCGGGCCCTCGTCGGCGTAGCAGGCCGAAACGTAGAGCTCCTCGGCGACCTGATTGTCGTTGTGCTCGGCGTTGGCAACCGCCGAGTCGAGCACCTTGAGAATATCCTCGGAGATGCCCCGCTCGGAGAACTGGAGGATCTCCGCGGCTTCGGCGTACGACTTGTCCCGGATGAGGTCGAGGACCTCACGGGCCTTGTAGGCCGAGCTGCGGACGTACGACGCCTTGGCGCGGGTGCCTGGGCGCTCGTTGGTCTTGGTACCGGCCATCAGCGACGGGCTCCTCGTTCCTGGCCCGCATGGAACTTGAACGTGCGGGTGGGGGCGAACTCGCCCAGCTTGTGACCGATCATCGCCTCCGTGACGTAGACCGGAACGTGCTTCCGGCCGTCGTGAACCGCCAGGGTGTGGCCGATCATGTCGGGAATGATGGTGGAGCGGCGGCTCCAGGTCTTTATGACCTTCTTCTCACCGGTCTCGTTCAGCGCATCGATCTTCTTCAGCAGATGATCGTCGACGAACGGACCCTTCTTGAGGCTACGCGGCATGACTGATTACCTCCGCGAACCGCGCGTCCGGCGACGGCGCACGATCAGCTTGTCGGATTCCTGGTTGGCACGACGGGTGCGGCCTTCGGGCTTGCCCCACGGCGACACCGGGTGGCGACCACCCGAGGTCTTGCCTTCACCACCGCCGTGTGGGTGGTCGACCGGGTTCATGACCACACCGCGGGACTGGGGCTTGACGCCCTTCCAACGGTTGCGGCCGGCCTTGCCGATCTTAATGAGCTCGTGCTGGGCGTTACCGACCTCGCCGACCGTGGCGCGGCAGTCGATAGGCACACGACGCATCTCGGTGCTAGGCAGACGCAGGGTGGCGAAACCGCCTTCCTTCGCGACTAGCTGGATGCTGGTACCGGCGGAACGGCCCATCTTGGCTCCGGCGCCAGCCTTGAGCTCGACATTGTGGATGGTGGTCCCGACCGGGATATAGCGCAGTGGGAGTGCGTTGCCCGGACGGATCTCGGCGCCCTGACCCGACATCAGCTTGTCGCCGACCTCGAGGTCGCGGGGAGCGAGGATGTAGCACTTCTCGCCATCGTGATAATGCACGAGGGCGATGTTGCAGGTGCGGTTCGGATCGTACTCGATGGTCGCAACCGTGGCCGGCACGCCGTCCTTGCTCCGCTTGAAGTCGATGATGCGGTACTGCTGCTTGTGTCCACCCCCGCGGTGACGGCTGGTCTTGCGACCGTGGTTGTTGCGACCACCGGTCTTGGACTTCGGAGCCAGCAGGCTCTTCTCGGGGGTCGACGCGGTGATCTCGGAAAAGTCCGAGCTCGTCTGGAACCGACGACCAGGGCTGGTGGGCTTGCGCTTACGAATCGCCATGATCAGGCCTCGAAGAGATCGATCGAGTCACCCTCGGCGAGGGTGACGAGGGCACGCTTCTGCGAGGGACGTTGGCCCCAGCCGCCGGTGCGACGGTTGCGCTTGCGCTTGCCCTGACGGTTGAGGGTGTTGACCTTCACGACCGACACGTCGAAGAGCGCTTCGACGGCGTCGCGGATCTCGGGCTTCGACGCGCCAGGGGCAACGACGAAGGTGTAGACGTTTTCTTCGAGAAGGCCGTAGCTCTTCTCGGAGACGACGGGCCGGATCAGGACGTCGCGATAGTCCTTCACTCTTCTTCCTCCGTGCTCGCAGCGGCAGCGTTGCTGACGCCGGTGGGCAGGGTCTCCTCGGTGAACACCACGACGTCGTTGTTGAGAACGTCGAAGGTGTTGAGCTCGCCCCGGTGCAGGCAGTGCACGTTGGTGAGGTTGCGGAAGCTCTTCCAGGCGTTGGCGTCGTCGTCGCCGAGGACGACCAGCACCTTGCCTTCAGCACCGATGGCGCCGAGAGCGGCCACGGCATCGGCGGTCTTGGGGGTCTCGAAATCCCACTTGTCGACGACGATCACGTTGCCGTCGGCAGCGCGGTCCGAAAGGGCCGAGGCCAACGCCAGCTTGATCATCTTCTTGGGGGTCTTCTGGCTGTAATCACGCGGCTTCGGGCCGTGGGCGATACCACCGCCGACCCAACCGGGAGCACGGGTGGTGCCGGCACGAGAACGGCCGGTGCCCTTCTGACGCCATGGCTTGGCACCACCGCCGCTGACCTCGGAACGGGTCTTGGTGGAGTGGGTGCCGGCCCGCTTGGCGGCGAGTTGGGCGGTGACGACCTGATGCATGACGGCCATGTTCGGCTCGACACCGAACAAGGTCTCGACGAGTTCGGCTTCGCCGGAGCTCTTGCCAGCCTGGGTCTGAATGGTGACACTCGCCATGATCAGGCTCCCTTCACCGCGTTGCGGACTATGACGGTGGCGCCACGAGCACCGGGCACGGAGCCCTTCACCAAAAGGATCTCGGCCTCGGAATCGCTCTTGACGATCTCGAGGTTGAGGGTCGTGACCTTGTCGTTGCCCATGCGGCCAGGCATCTTCTTGCCCTTGAAGACCCTGCTGGGGGTCGCGCACTGGCCCACGGAACCGGGCTTGCGATGTACGCGGTGGGCGCCGTGCGAGGCAGGTGCACCGGCGAATCCGTGGCGCTTCATCGCACCAGCGAAGCCCTTGCCCCGGCTGACCGCCGTGACGTCAACCTTTTCGCCTTGCCCGAGGATGTCGGCGGAGATCTCCTGGCCGACGGTGTACTCGCTGACGTCGTCGAGACGCAGTTCGACGAGCTTGCGGCCGGCGTCGACATCCGCCTTCGCGAAGTGCCCGGCTTCGGGCTGGGTGAGCTTGCTCGCATCCTTCACGCCGAGCGTGACCTGGATGGCGCTGTAGCCGTCGATCTCAGGTGTCTTGACCTGAACGACACGGCACGGCGTGACACGCAGCACGGTGACCGGGACGACACGGTTGTCTTCGTCCCAGACCTGCGTCATGCCGACTTTCTCGCCGACGATCGCCTTGGTGGCCATGGTTGCTTCCTGTGGTTCGTAGCGAGAGCGGACCCTCGCTGCATCAAAAGGTGGGTCCCGGATGGACTCACGCGAACGCTCCGCACGGGCAGGCCCGGCGGAGCGTTAGATCGGTTGTGCCGTGTGGTTCCCGGAGGCCTTCACAGACTTCGATTGCGGGCGGCTGGACACATCCAGACACACGAGGGCCTCAGGCTAACGGCGTAACCACCGCAAACCAACGGGCGCTCAGCGCGAAATTGCGATGCGAGTAAGGTGCAGGTCCATGGCCAACCATGGTGACCTCAACCCGATGGAAGAGCCCGCAGAGACCGTCATGGACGAGCGAAGCAACAACAAGGTGCCTCGCTGGGTGATCAAGGCGATCACACTGTTTTGGGTTGGCTGGGCAGTCACCTACATCGGGACCGGCATGCTGCGAAACCTCCGCGGATTCTTGATCATCGTGTTGATCAGCCTGTTCCTCGGCTTCGCGATCGAACCAGCGGTCAACAAGCTTGAACGGTGGGGCGTCCGCCGCGGCCTCGGCGTCTGGATTATGTACCTCCTGATCTTCGTCAGCATCGTTGGGTTCTCGGCTGCGATCGGCACCACGTTGGCGACCCAGATCAACAACTTTATCGACGAGGCACCCCGCTATGTCGAAGACGCCGAGTCATGGCTGCGCGACAACGTCGACGAAGACATCGACCTCTCACGCGTCACCGAGGAGTTCGTCGATGGCGGCGGTGCCGCAAATCTCGCCAACCGCTTCGCTGACGATGTCGTGAATCTCGGCACAACCGTCGTCAACGTCTTGTTCCAAACGTTCACGGTTCTGCTGTTCGCCTTCTACATCGTCGCCGAAGGCCCGAAGCTACGCCGCACGATCTGTTCGTTTCTTCCTCCAGCCCGCCAGCGCGCAGTGCTGAGTGTGTGGGATCTCGCCATCGAGAAAACCGGTGGCTACATCTTCTCTCGGGGCGTGTTGGCGGTGCTGTCGGCGATCGCCCACTGGATCGCCTTCGAAATACTGAACGTGCCGTTCTCGGTACCGCTCGCCCTCTGGGTCGGCATCATGAGTCAGTTCATCCCGGTGGTGGGCACGTACATCGCTGGCACCCTGCCGATCCTGATCACCCTGATTGACACACCCCGTACCGGCCTGTTCGTCCTCCTCGTAGTCCTCGCCTACCAGCAGATCGAGAACTATCTCTTCGCCCCAAAGGTCACCGCCCAGACGATGGAAATCCACGTCGCCGTGGCCTACGGCTCCGTGCTGGTCGGCTCAGCGCTACTCGGTGTCGTCGGTGCGCTGCTGGCCCTGCCCTTCGCCGCCACGATGCAGGCGTTCGTCTCCGGCTACCGGCAGCATTTCGAGGTGGAAGAGGACGCCCTCACCGAGAGTGCCGCTCGGCGCGGGCGGCGCGTCACCTGATTTAGCGATGGGGACCTAAACCCGGTTGGTGACACCACCGGCGAGCCCGCAACGACGCTCCCAGTCGACCCACAGGTTGGTGCCGAAAACAGTGGCTTCCGTTTGGCTCTTTGCGTTGAGCTTGTGCAGCAGATTCGACACGTAGTTCTTCACCATATTCTCGGCAAGATTCATGCGCTTCGCGATCTGGGGGTTGGTAAGACCCTGAGCCAGATGGTCGAGCGGCCGACGTTCCTGAGGACTCAAGCCGTGCAGAGCCGGTACGTCGTCATCAACGAGTTCGCTGGCATGGAAACGCTCATCCGGTCTGCCAGAACAGATCGGATCGACCGATGAGCCGCCGGTGGCGACGAACCGGATCAACCGCAACAAGACCTAGCTGGTCGTGTGCGTCAACAAAAAGCCTGGGGTATCGGCGCGGACGGCAGCGGGGACGAGGCAGACCACCCCAGGCGTGGATGCCTTGATGCGGCGGCAGACGTCGAGACCACCGCCGTCGGAAAGCATGAGATCGGCAAGGACGACGTCTAGCCGGGTGGCCTCGATTCGAGCGAGGCCACCGATAGCCGTATCAGCCTCACCGGCGATCTCCATGTCGTTCTCACGCTCGCGCACGGCTCGCAGTCCTTCGCAAACGGATTCGTGGCCGTTGAGAAGAAATACCCGAATGGTCATCCTGATGGGATCTTTCCTGCACGGAGGTCAACTCCGTAACACCCATGGACCACAACGGGACGCTCGCCCTACCCCTTGACAAGGAATCGCCGGAGGTCACACCGTTCCGGGACGAGGGCCACTCAAACGAGATGGCGATGGTCCCGGTTCAAGGTTCAGGAATCGGAGCCGGCCTTGTGGAAGGGCGCAAAGAACGCTCGGTTTGTCTCGAGCAGGTCGAACACCGTCTTGTCGGTCGGTGGCAGGTCAGCGTCGCTCGTCGCCACCGGCTCGATCCGATCGCCCCACACCATGACGTTGGAGCCCCAGGTGAGACCACCACCGAAAGCGGTGAACAACACGGTCGCCCCGGGCCGGACTCGGCCGTCGGTAAGGGCGTCGTTCAGTGCCATAGGAATCGACGCAGCCGAGGTGTTTCCGTGGTCGGCGATGTTCAGCACAACCTTCTCCATCGGCACACCGAGCCGGTTACAGGTCGCTTCGATGATCCGGAAGTTGGCCTGGTGAGGCACGACCAGGTCAACATCGTCGACGCTGAGGCCTGCCTCGTCGAGGGTTCGGCGAACCGATCCTTCCATGCCACGCACGGCGTGCTTAAACACTGTCTTACCCTCGAAATGGAGCCTGTCGCTGGCGGGATCACGGGGTCGGTCGAGTTGTCCACGGGTGCCAAGCACAGGCGACACCATCGCCTGGCCAGCCTTGCCGTCGGCGCCGAGATCGTTGGCGAGCACACCCGAGCCGTCGGCACGGCCCTCGTAGATCGCCGCGCCGGCGCCGTCACCGAAAAGAATGCAGTGGTTGCGGTCGTGGTAGTCCATCAAAAAGTGCAGCTTTTCGGCCCCGATCACAAGGGCACGCTGGGCGATACCCGCTTCGATCATCGACGAGGCGACCGCCGTCGAGTACACGAAGCCGCTGCACGCTGCATTCAGATCGAATGCGGCAGCGTTTACTGCGCCGAGTCGCTCCTGCAGGAAGCAGGCGTTGCTCGGAAGGGTGATCTCCGGCGTGACTGTGGCGAGCACGAGAAGATCGATGTCGGTCGGCTCAAGGCCGGCCGATGCCAGCGCCCGCTTCGCAGCAACTTCAGCAAGATCAGTGACCTCGACATGGCTGATGCGGCGTTCGTGCATGCCGGTGCGTTCGACGATCCACTGATCGCTTGTGTCAACCATCTGCTCGAGATCGGCGTTGGTCAGTTTCACCGGCGGCACGCACTTGCCCCAGCCAATGATTGTGGCGCGGGTCTTCGTCATCGCTGCTTTCCCCCAAGAGACCGATCGCTACAAGTGTACGAAAGGCCAGCGCCCAGGTCGATCAGGAGATCCTGACAAAAATCGGTGGAGCGGTCTCGCCGAGCTCGGCGGACGTTTGCTCGACAATTCATCGAAAACGAACAAGAGCCCCGGGCCGAGGCCAGGGGCTCTTCACGTTCTGATCGCGGCGGGCGACTAGGCCTGCTGGATCTTGATCTCAATATCGACGCCAGCAGGCAAATCAAGCCGCTGCAGCGAGTCCACCGTCTTGGGCGAAGGATCCAGGATGTCGAGGAGGCGCTTGTGGATGCGCATCTCGAAATGCTCCCGAGAATCTTTGTCCTTGAACGGACCCTTGATGACCGTGAAGCGATGCTTCTCGGTCGGCAGCGGGATCGGACCCGACAGTTCGGCCTGCGTGCGCTTTACCGTCTCGACGATCTTCTTCGTCGACTGGTCGATGACCTCGTGGTCGTAGGCCTTCAGCCGAATGCGGATCTTCTGTCCTGCAGCCATCAGATGCTCACTTGAGGATCTTGGTCACCGAACCGGCGCCCACGGTACGGCCACCCTCACGGATGGCGAAACGCAGACCCTCGTCCATGGCGATCGGGTTGATCAGCTCGACGTGCATCTCGGTGTTGTCGCCGGGCATGCACATCTCGGTGCCCTCGGGGAGGGTGATGGTGCCGGTGATGTCCGTGGTGCGGAAGTAGAACTGCGGGCGGTAGTTGGCGAAGAACGGCGTGTGACGGCCACCTTCGTCCTTCGACAGCACGTAGACTTCGGCGCTGAATTCGGTGTGCGGCGTAACCGAACCCGGCTTCGCGAGGACCTGGCCACGCTCGACGGCTTCACGGCCGACACCACGGATCAGGGCGCCGATGTTGTCGCCGGCTTCACCGCGATCGAGCA
>PBTQ01000052.1 GCA_002729125.1 Acidimicrobiaceae bacterium
CGGTGCGGTCGGGGTCGAGGGACTTCGGATCATTGCCGACCACTCGCTCTCGGGCCGCTCCGGCCTCACCACCGGTGCCAACGATGACGACTGGCACTACACCGGCGTTTCCGTCGAGCGCGACATTGCGGTCGACGAGTGGGCCGACTTGCGCGAGGTCAGCGTCGGCGAGGCGTGCCCGATCTGCAGCACCCCGATCGAGATCGTCCGTTGCATCGAGGCCGGCCATATTTTCAAGCTCGGCACGAAATACGCCGAGGCGATGGGGGCCACGGTCCTCGACCCCGACGGTACCCAGCATCCGATCGTGATGGGCAGCTACGGCATCGGGGTCGAGCGGGCGATCGCCACGATCGTCGAGACCCACCATGACGACGCCGGCATGATCTGGCCGACCTCGGTGGCGCCGTTCGAGGCCGTCATCACGATCGTGTCGGTCAAGGATGAAGCCTCCGTCGCCGGGGCCGAGGCGCTCTACGCCGAACTGACCCAGCGAGGCGTCGACGTCATCATCGACGACCGCGACGCTCGCGCAGGCGTGAAGTTCGCCGACGCCGAACTCATCGGCATCCCACATCGGGTCACCTTCGGCCCGAAGGCGTTCGCCGACAGCGAGGTCGAGTACACGCCTCGGACAACCGGGGACACCGAGCGCGTGAGCATCTCGGCCATCGCGGATCGGCTCGTCGCGACCATCAGCACCGAACGCTGAGCTTCACCACCGTTGCCGTTCCACGATACGGAACAGTTTTGCGCAACGGGATACCCTGACGAATATGTCCGTCCAGTCGATCGAGCGAGCGTTCGCCGTACTCCGAGCCCTGGCCACCGGGCCATTCGGAGTGACAGAACTCGCAGAGCAGATCGATCTTCCGAAATCGACGGTCGCCCGACTCCTCGCTGCTCTCGAGGCCGAGGGGGTGGTCACCCAGGTCGAACAGGGCGGCGAGTACCGACTTGGCCAGGGTCTGCTCGACATCGCAGGCGCCACCGAGCCCGGCCGCAATCTCATCGCAACCGTCCGGCCCTGGCTCCTCTCGCTCAGTGAGGAACTCGGCGAGGCCGCCGGCCTCAGCATCGTTCGTGATCGACACGTGTACTACCTCGACCATGCCGTCCCCGAAACCGATGTGATGGTCCGCGACTGGACCAGCGAGACCCTTCCCCTCCAGTCCGTGCCTTCGGGAATGGCGATCATGGCGGGCTGGCCTGAAGCCGATCTCGACGAGGTTTTCCACCTTCCACTTGAAGCAACGACCGCCTACACCCTCGTCGACCCTAAAGAGGTACGCGACCGCATCTCGGCCATTCGCAGCCTCGGCTACGCGTGGGGGTACGAGGAGGGGGTCGACGGCATCAACTCCGTGGCGGTGGCGATCAGCGACGGTGACGGACTGCCGATCGCCGGGCTGCACGTCCACGGGCCCGCCTACCGATTCCCTGATCCCGACCGAACCCACGACATCGGCCTGCAGTTGGTTGAGGCTGCCGCCGGTATCACCGAGCAGCTGTCCGACTGATCAGTCCGCCCGATCCGATGTCGAGAGGTCGTACGTGGCAATGGTGCAGCTGACCGCAAAGATCGGGATCGGTGCCATGAAGTGCACCGTGCCCTGCGCCCCGCCCGCTGCCGCGCTGATGGCCAGGAAGGTGCGGATCTCGAAGCCACCCTGGCCAGCGTCGGCGTAGACCTGGAGATCGTCGTAGTCGAGCAGCGCGTCGCGATCGTTGGCACACCACTTCGCCATGAAGTCCTGGTCCCACTCCCAGTTGATCTTTCCGGAGTCGGGGGTGGCGGGCCAGTGCGAGATCCCACCCGTGCCGATGATGGCGACCTTCTCCGGCACGGCGTCGACGGCTCGCCGCAACGCTTCGCCAAATGCCCAAGCTCGGTGCACGGGGGTGAGCGGAGGCCCCTGGCAGTTGATGTTCACCGGGACCACCGGCAAATCGAAGCGCGGCGTGAGGAAACTCAGCGGCACAGCGATGCCGTGATCGAAGAGCCACTCCTCTGCGTAGGCGACGTCGACCGTGTTCATCACCTCGGTGATGACCCGCTCGGACAGATCTCGGTCGCCTGGAGCCCGGAACCGCTCGATCCCGAGCCAACCCGGATCCTCGATCGGGCCGTCGTAGAAGTCGGCCATGCCGATAGCGAAGCTCGGCATGTTGTTCATGAAGAAGTTCGCGAAGTGCTCGGCGGCGATGACGATCACAGCCTCTGCGCCGCTCGCCTCAAGGTCGGCCCGCATGCCGTCGAACGCTGCGTAGAGGGCATCGCGCACCTCCGGATCGGCGAGGTCCTTGCGGCCGCGGATACCCGGGGCGTGACTGCACACGCCGGCGTAGACGAGCGGCATCAGTGAACCCCTCCCTCTTGGCCCAGCGATTCGCTGTGGGTCCTCGTACCTTCGTAGCCGGTGATGGCGTAGACGCCTTCACGCACCGGGCCGTGGTCGTCGATGCCGTCGCGCATGCGCTGGAGGTAGTCCTGCCACTCGATCTGATGGAAGGCGGCGAAGTGCATGAGAATCTGCCCGTTCACGCCGAGCACGTAGAGCTTCCCGATATCGGGGGCCGTGAGTGCCTCAACCTCCTCGGCGGTGAGGGAGTACGGCTCCAGCACGGCGTGGCGATCCGCGGTGTACGCCTCCTGCAACTGGGAACTCCGGTTGAGCTCGTAGAGAAACTTCTGCATGTAATAGAGGCTCATGCTGACAGGTCCGGCACGGAGTGAGTGTCGAGGGCGATCGCAATGTTCTTCGTCTCCATGTAGAAGTCAAAGCTCCAGTCGCCACCGTCGCGCCCAATACCGCTGGCCTTGGTACCACCGAACGGGGTGGGCAGATGACGGACGTTCTGGGAGTTGACCCAAATCATTCCAGCTTCGAGTGCGTGGCTGACCCGGTGGGCCCGGCCGACTTCGCTGGTCCACAGGTAACCGGCGAGGCCGTAGTCGACGTCGTTGGCAATGCGCACCGCATCGGTTTCGTCGGTGAACGGGATGGCGGTGAGCACAGGCCCGAAGATCTCCTCCTGGGCGATACGCATGTCGGTGCGGCCGCCGGTGAAGAGCATCGGCGACACCCAGTTGCCGCCCTTGGGGGCGTCGGCCCACGGCGTGCCTTCATGCACGGTGGCGCCGTCGTCCGCTGCGATGCTGCGATAGCTCTCGACCTTCTGTTGGTGGCGGGGGTGGATGAGCGGGCCGATCACCGACAACGGGTCGAGCGGGTGACCGACCGGGATTCCGCGCATCTTTTCGGCGAGGCGTTCGGTGAACTCGTCGTAGATCGATTCCTGCACGAGCACTCGGCTTGAGCTGGTACAGCGCTCGCCATTGAGGCTGTAGATCATGAACGTGACGGCGTTGAGCGCCCGGTCGAGATCGGCGTCGTCGAAGACGAGCACCGGATTCTTGCCACCGAGCTCGAAGTGCACCCGCTTCAGCGTCGGCGCGCCCTGTGCCTGGATCATCGAACCGGTCGACGACTCACCGACGAACGCGATCGCCCTGATCAGCGGGTGCTCGGTGAGCGACGCGCCAGCGGTCTCGCCCATTCCGTGCACGACGTTGAGCACCCCCGGCGGCAGGCCCGCCTCGAGCGCGATCTCCGACAGGAGTTGTGCGGTGTAGGGCGACCATTCGGCCGGCTTGTGCACCACCGTGCAACCGGCGGCGAGCGCCGGGGCGATCTTCCAGGTGCTCAACATGAACGGCGTATTCCACGGTGTGATCACGCCGACGGGGCCGATCGGATGGCGGGTCGTGTAGTTGACGTGATCGGCCGACGGCAGCGACAGCCCGTCGGCAGCACCCGGCGCCTGGTCGGCAAAAAAGCGGAAGTTGTCGGCTCCTCGTAGCGCAGCGGCCGACATAAACCGCATGGTCTGGCCAGTGTCGACGCACTCGGTGACGGCAATCTCGTGACGGCGTTCGACGATGAGGTCTGCCACGGCATGCAGGATCGCCTTTCGGTCGGCGCCCGAGCGGCTGCGCCAATTGAGGAACGCGTCGTGCGCCACCTGCGCTGCGGCGTCGATGTCGGCCGCGTCGCCAGCGGTGACGTCGCCGATCCTCCTGCCGTCGATCGGCGAGTGGTTCGTGAACATCTCGCCCGACCTGCTCAGCACCCGTCGACCCCCGATCAGGTGTGGCAACGGTGCGTCGGCATATCGAGCCGTTACCGATTGGGCGAGGGCGAGGTTCTCCTCGTACGTGGTGGCGGAGCCCGCCATCAGTGATCTCCTCGATCTCGCATTGCGGTGGCGACATGGTTGCGGTTGACCCGGAACTCGGCGTCGATTTCTTGAACCTCCAGCGACCAGGCGATGTCGAGCGCATCCGACTCCCCCATCGTGTGGGCTTCGGCGGCGTCGAGGATCTCGCCGATGAACGCCTGTTTGGTCTCGGCGTCGCGGCCGGGGCCGAGACGGGCCATCATCGCGATCATGGCGTTGGCTGGATCGGTATCGCCCACCCGGTAGTGGTCGCGGACGATGGCCCGGGTACGGACGCCACCGTGCGGGCCGATGCCGTTGGTGACCACGGCATCGTGCACGACACCAACAAGGGCATCGATGTCGTGGTGGTCGGCGACGTTGGCGGAGTACTCGATGATGACGTGCGGCACGGCATATGTTTAACATGTGTAGTATCTGCTCGCCAACGGCAAACAGAGACTGGAGTCACCCGGGGGATGGATGCGACTGCTGAGCTACTCAATCAACGGCGACCACACCTTCGGCCTGCTCACCGCCGACCGTGAGGGCGTAATCGACCTCGGGTGCCGCCTCGACGCTGGCGACCTTGGCACGCTGCTTGCGGGCGAGGGTCTCGATGCAGCTCTCCCGTTCCTCGACGAGCCCGCCGATCACACGGTGGCCGACATCGTCTTCGAGCGCCTGCTTCCCTCCCCCGGCAAAATCTTCTGCATCGGCGTCAACTACGGCGGCCGGGCCCAGGAGTACGACGATCCTGCCGACGCCGCATACCCGTCGGTGTTCGTGCGCTTCCCGCACTCGTTCACCGGGCACGAGCAGCCGGTGATCCGTCCACCCGAGAGCGAGCAACTCGACTACGAGGGCGAGATCGTCGTCGTCATCGGTCGCCACCCTGACGGGAATGCAGGCCGCCGCATCCCAATCGCGGACGCCCGATCCCACATCGCCGGCGTGACACTCGGCAACGAAGGCACGATCCGCGATTGGGTGCGCCACGCGAAGTTCAACGTCACTCAGGGAAAAAACTGGCCGAACACCGGCTCGATGGGCCCATGGCTGGTGCCGATCGACGAGGTGCCACCATTCGACGAGCTGCGGATCCAGACCCACGTCAACGGCGAACTCCGTCAAGACGACAGTCCTGCGACGATGAAGTACTCCGTCGAGTACCAGATCCACTATCTATCGACGTTCTGCGAGCTCCAGCCCGGCGATGTGATCTACACCGGCACGCCAACCGGCGCCGGCGCCCGCTTCGACCCGCCGGTCTGGCTCACACCCGGAGACGTCGTTGAGATCTCAGTGCCCGAGATCGGCACGCTGCAAAATCCGGTCGCAGCCGAGTTCGACCGCCCGACCGACATCATCCCGCCGGAGAAGCAGTGAGCACCGAGCCACTCCCGATGCGCCCGTTCTCCGCGTCGCTACCGATGGCCTTACTGCTCGCCCGCGAGGCGACGATGCGGAGGTTCCGACCGTCACTCGCCGAACACGGCCTCACCGAGCAACAGTGGCGGGTGCTCCGAGCGCTCGCCTCAGCCGATCAGCCGATCGAGGTCTCAATCCTGGCCGAACGCACGGCCCTGCTCGCTCCCTCGGTCACCCGCATCGTCGCCCGTCTCGCCGACGACGACATGATTCGCCGCGACGGCGTGGCCAGCGATGCACGCCGGTCGACGCTTGCACTCACCACGAGAGGACGGCACCTCGTCACCCACATCGCACCGCAGTCCGAGGCGACCTACGCCGAGATCGAGGCCGCCTTCGGTGCCAACCGATTGGCCGCCCTCCTCGATGAGCTCGACGACCTCACCGTCGTGCTCGACGCCGTCGACAACGCCCGGGAGGCCTCGTGACCCTTACCATGAGTACCGAACAGATCGTTGCCGAGGCAGCACTGCTCGACGAGGCCGAACGCACACGAACCCAGATACGCCAGACAACCTCCGTGTACCCCGCCATGACGATGGACGACGCCTACGCGATCCAGAACGAATGGCTCGACATCAAGGTCGAACGGGGCGAGGCAGTCGTCGGTCACAAGATCGGGCTCACCTCGCGGGCGATGCAGGCGGCGATGAAGATCGACACCCCCGACTCGGGCTTCCTCACCGCCGACATGGTGTTCGAGCCGAACACGACCATCGATGCTGCTCGCTTCACCGACCCGAAGCTCGAGATCGAACTCGCCTTCGTGCTCGCCACCGACCTCGCCGGCACCGACCTCACGATCGATGATGTGCTCGACGCCACCGACTCGGTGATCCCCTCGATCGAGTTGATCGCCGCTCGGTCGTTCCGGGTCGATGCCGAGACCGGGCGCACCCGCACGGCCCTCGACACCATCAGCGACAACGCCGCCGACGCCGGCATCGTCTGCGGCGGACGCCCGGTCAGCCCCCGAGAGGTCGATCTTCGCTGGATCGGCGCGATGGGCAGCCGCAACGGCGTGATCGAGGAGACCGGCCTCGCCGGCGGAGTGCTCGGCCACCCGGCCACCGGCATCGTCTGGCTGGCCCGCCGCTACGCAGAGCAGGGTCTCTCGCTCGAAGCCGGCCAGACGATCCTCGCCGGCTCCTTCACCCGTCCGATCGACATCACGGCCGGCGACGAGTTTCACTTCGACTTCGGCGACCTCGGCTCGTTCGGACTGGAATTCTCATGAGCAGCGATGACCACAAGCGGGGTTACCACCAGGAGCGTGGCGAGACGCCACCACCACCGAGCGGCTGCCCGGTGCACCCGACATGGAGTCCGCTGAACGACGACTATCTCGCCGACCCATACGAGATCGCCACACAGCTTCTGGCCGATCACCCGACCTTCTACTCGCAGCAGCTCAACTATCTCGTCGTCACCGAGATGGACGAGATCAATCGCATCTTCACCAACCACGAAACCTTCGCCTCGGTCAATGTGCAGGACCCGGTCTTCCCGCTGAGCGCCGAGGCGCAGGAAGTGTTAGCGGCGCCGGACTTCAACCCGATCGCGGTGATGTCGAACCGGCCCGAGCCCGACCACGGCCGCATCCGCCACTTCACACGCCAAGGGTTCAGCAACCGGAGGATCCAGACCCTCCAGCCGTACATCCGCCGCCGCAGCAACGAACTGATCGATACCATGATTGAGGTCGGTTCGCCGGCCGAGTTTGTCGAGGCGTTCGGCTTCCCGCTTCCCGGCGAGACAGTCTTCCGCTTCATCGGATTCCCGGAAACCGACGACGAACAACTGAAGGTCTGGTGCGCAGAGCGCAAGGGCTTCTCGTGGGGCAACCCCACTGGAGCAGAACAGGCCCGTATCGCTGCGGACATGGTGAGTTACTGGCGCTACTGCCGGGAGTTCGTCGCCCAAAAGCGCGAACATCGGGGCGACGATCTCGCATCGGAGTTGATCACCGCCCACGAGAACCATCCTGACGACCTGACCTACCGAGAGGTCGAATCGATCATCTACGGCCTCTCGTTCGCCGGCCACGAGGCCGTCACCGCCCTCATCTGCAACACCCTCCAGTGCCTGCTCCCCCGTCGCGACCAGTGGGAACAGATCTGTAACGACCCGTCACTCATTCCGAATGCGATCGAGGAGGTGCTGCGGTTCAACTCGTCACAGATCTCGTGGCGTCGGATCACCACGACGGACACGACGGTTGGCGGCTTCGACGTCCCGGCGGGCACCGGGATCTTCCTCAACTTCGCCTCGGCCCATCGCCAGAACGACATCTGGGACGATCCCGACACCTTCGACATTCACCGCCCCAACGCCAACCGCCACATTGCGTTCGGAAAGGGCGTGCACTTCTGTCTGGGGGCCAAATTCGCCAAGTTCGAGACCGGACTCATGCTCGAGGTCCTGGCCGAGCGCCTGCCCTCGCTGCGACTCGTCGAGCAGGAGTTCTTCTACTTCCCAAACATCACGTTCCGGGGCCCCGAACAGCTGGACCTAGCCTGGGACTGACATGACCGTTCCCGCCGATCACATCGTCGACGA
The DNA here is from genome assembly GCA_002729125.1 of Acidimicrobiaceae bacterium. Classification (GTDB taxonomy): domain Bacteria; phylum Actinomycetota; class Acidimicrobiia; order Acidimicrobiales; family Aldehydirespiratoraceae; genus UBA11606. The sequence continues at coordinate 8,212 of PBTQ01000052.1, forward strand.
GTTCCGGGCGGCGCTCGACCACAACGCCGTCCTGACCGGCGGCGACGCCGACCCCTTCCTGCTCGATCCCCGCAACCTCCGCACTGCAGACGACGCCGTTGTCGTCCGGCCCGCCGACACCGCCGGTGTGGCGGCCACCGTGCAGATCTGCACCGCCCACAACGTGGCGATCGTTCCCCAGGGGGGCAACACCGGCCTGTCATACGGCACCGAATCGCCGACCGATCGTCCATCGATCGTGCTGTCACTCGCCCGTCTCAACCAGATCGAGTCCGTCGACCCTGATCGTTGGACGATCACGGCTCAGGCCGGTGTCACCATCGAGGCCGTCCAGAACGCCGCAAAGGCGGTCAACCGGGTGTTCGCTCCCGACTGGGGCGCGCGCGGCACGGCGTCGGTCGGTGGCGGCATCGCAACGGACGCCGGCGGCAACAACGTCGTTCGCTACGGCAACATGCGAGACAACGTCATGGGGATCGAAGCGGTACTCGCCGACGGCACGATCTGGGACGGACGCCGCGCCCTCATAAAGGACTCGTCGGGCTACGACCTCAAGCACCTCTTCATCGGCGGTGAAGGCACACTCGGCATCGTCACCTCGGCCGTGCTCAAGCTGCGGCCGCCCACGCCATACGAGACGTCACTGCTCGCTGCGATCACCGGGCTCGATGCACTCGCTCCGCTCTTCGACCTCGCCCAGCAGCACGCACCCGGCACAGTGACGGCGTTCGAGTTGATACCGCTCGTCGCCATCGATCGCGTGGTCGACGTGTTCGATGTCGTCAAGCCACTCAACGCCGACACCGAGTACTTCGCGCTCATCAAGCTGGCCAGCTCCAACCCGGTCGACGGCCAAATCGCCGCCTTCCTCGAAGCCGGCGCTGAAGCAGGTCTGATCGTCGATGCCGCCATCGCCGGCACGCCCGAGCAGGAGGCCAACCTCTGGGCGATCCGCGATCACATCCCGCCGACCTCGGCCTACATCGGACATCAGCACCACGGGCTCAAGCTCGATACGGCGGTACCCGTCGACAAGGTGAAGCAGTTCGTGCAGTCGGTGCTCGACGCCGCCGCCGAGATCGCCCCCATGGCGCTCGCCTACGGCTTCGGTCACGTAGGTGACGGCAACCTCCACATGATGATCCTTCCGATCACCGACGAGGCAGTCGAACCATGGCTCAAGGTACGTGACGCCATGACCGCCGAGATCGACCGGCTCGTGTTCGAACTCGACGGCACCCTGTCGGCCGAGCATGGCGTCGGCCTCTTGCTGCGCGATCGGATCGGGCCCCAAAAGCCGGACATTGAGTGGGAACTGATGCGCACGGTCAAGCGAGCGCTTGACCCACAGAATCTGTTCAACCCAGGAAAGCTGATCCCACTCGTCAGCTGATCAGCCCAGCGTCACCTGCGAGAGGTCCTCGGCGACAACCAGCTCGCGTGTGAAGCCGGCGCTGCGGATGTCGTCGACGAACGCCTGGATGTCGTCGTCGGACTCGGGCGGCGGGATCAGGTGGGTGAGCACAAGGGTAGGCACCTCGAGTTCGGCGGCCTGCGCACCGATGCACGGCGTGTCGGCGTGGTAGTCGAGGATGAACTGCAGGTGCGGCGGTCGCTGTCGGATCTTCTCAAACCGCATTGCCTCGTAGACCAGAACATCGGCGCCAGCAGCGAGCGCTGCGACCTCGTCGCACACGAGCGTGTCGCCGGAGATCGCAACGATGCCGTCCGGCGTCTCGACCCGGAATCCGACGGCGGGATGGACGGGTTCGTGGCGGACCTGGCCGGCCAGCACTCGCACTTCACCTCGACGCCAAACCTCGGTCGGCTGGTCGGGAAGGTCGAAGGGAATGATGTCGAGTGTGAGTGGGTCGCTGCGGCTCGAGTGGGCAGCGCGCACGTCGAGATCGTGGCGCCAGGGGTGCAGCATCTCGCGCACGAACGACTCGGCGGGGCCGACGGGAACCACGATCTGAAGTGGTGGACGGACCTCGCCGCGTGCCATGACCCAGCGGGTCAAGACGAGGTCCTGCAGCCCGGTGAGGTGATCGCTGTGATGGTGCGTGATGAAGACCGCGTCGATCTCGGCATACGACAGGCCAGCACCGGCAAGGCGCTGGACCGTCGAGCGGCCGGCATCGAACTGGAGCCGCAAACCGTCGACGTCGACGAGCACGCCGGGACCGGCACGCCCGGCATCAGGGATAGGGCAACCCGTCCCGGTGATCGTCACGGTGGTGGTCATCGGCTGCCACCGTAGACGCCGAACTCAGCCCGTCGGCATCCGATCGTGGCGTGCCGTAACGGCCGCCGCCCGATCTCGGGCCGACCCGGCTGGGAACGTCAACGCCACCGAAATCGCCGAGAGGACGTAGCAGACGGCGATGAACGCGTACGCCCGCTCGATACCGAGAAGCGTGGTCGTGTCGCCCGAAGTGCCGATCAGGGCCACGACGATCGCAACGCCGAGGCCATAGGCGCCGTTGCGCAGGGTGTTGAACGTGGCGCCGGCGATGCCAAAGCGGGCCGGCGACACGTCGGAGACGCCCGCCGACGACCACGTCGACACCGTCATGCCGACGCCGACACCGGCGAGGAGGCTGAGCGGCACGAAGCGGCTCCACGGATCGGCCGTCTCGGTGAAGGCGAAGATGAAGCTGGCATAGCCGACTGCGCAGAGCATGCAGCCGGTGAAGAGGATCCAGCGATGGCCGATGCGGTCAGCCCAACGTCCCGCGTACGGCGACACGGCTGCCGCCAACAACGGCGACGGAGCGAACGCGAGTCCGACCTCGCGGACAGGCAGATCCCACACGTCCTGGAGCAGCAGTGAACTGACGAGTGCGCCAGCGGCGAAGCCGAGGCCGTAGAAGAACCCTCCGATGTTGGCGCTCGTGAACGAACGGAACCGGAACAGCGAAAGGTCGATTAGCGGCTCGGGATGCACGGCGCTTCGCCGGATCAGTGCGACCGCGAGGGCGAGGCCGAAGACGATCAGACCCACAACGCGAGCGTCGAGGCCCCACGTCTCGGTCTGCACGATGGCGAACATGGTCGAGGCGACGGCGACCGTGCCGAAGGCGACACCCGTCCAGTCGATGTGGCCGGTGGCGTCGGGATCCTTCGACTCGCTCAAGTAGCGAGGCCCGAGGGCGATCACCAGTAAGCAGAGCGGCACGTTGATCCAGAACACGCCGCGCCACGAGACGAAATCGATGAGCAGCGAACCAACGACGGGGCCGACGACGGCGCCGAGCGCGCCGGCCGCGCCGGCGATGCCGATCGGGGCCGACCGACGGGCCGGTGGGAACTCCGGCAACATCACCGCAAAGCCGGCCGCCATCGTGATTGAGCCACCGACGCCCTGCACGACGCGGGCGCCGACGAGCCACCACGTCCCCGGAGCGAGCGCACACAGCACCGAGCCAAATGCGAAGATCGCCACACCCGGCAGATACACACGGCGCCGACCGAGGCTGTCGGAAAGCCGCCCGGCTGCGAGCAGCAGCGAACCGACAACCAGGTTGTAAGCGCCGACGATCCAGCTCAGTTCGGCATCGGTCGAACCGAAGTCCTCCCGGATCGAGGGGAAGGCGACGTTGACCGACGAGATGTTGACGACAGCCAAAAACACGACGAGCGTCGAGACGAACAACGCCATCCAGGCACGTCTTGGAATCGTCTCGCCGTCAGGGGCCACCAGGAGACCTTACGGACAGACGGCCGTGTTCAGATCACGACGTCGCTCACGGCGTGACCAGGCGCTTCTCCCCGGTGGCCTGCGCCGAGTAGGCCTTCGCCACCGCTGGATCGAGCATGTTGGCGAGCGGAATCGTGTCGGCGTAGCCGGATGCGAACGTCGTGGTGATCTCAGCGGCGACGCGGGCCTGGAGTTCGGCCATGCGCTCGAAGCCCACCCGACCGAGGAACGGGGTGAGGAGCCATCCGCCGACACCCCACGACATGCCGTACGTGCGCCGCAGCGTCGTAACCGACCGGTCGAGCCCGCCGTAGATGTAGACCTGCTTGTGCGTGTCGGAGCCATAGCGACTGAACGCCTGCCCGGCCGACGATGCCTTCTCCATCGATGCAAGGAGCGCATCGACCTGCTCCCCGCCGCCGATCGCATCGAACGCAAGGGTGGCTCCCGTCGCCGTGATCGCTGCGGTGAGGTCGTCCGCGAAGGAGTCGGCCGAAGACACGACGACATGATCGGCACCTGCAGCCCGCAGCAGATCGGCCTGCTCGTTGCGACGTACGACATTGACCAGCGGGATGCCGTCGGCCTGGCAGAGCCGGTTGAGCATCTGGCCGAGGTTCGACGCCGCCGCAGTGTGCACGATCGCCGAGTGCCCTTCGAGACGCATCGTCTCGGTCATGCCGAGCGCCGTGAGCGGGTTGACGAACGATGACGCGGCGTCGGCGGCGGCGACCCCATCGGGCACCGGGATGCACATGACATGCGAGAGTTTTGTGTGGGTGGCGTACATCGAGCCGCTGACACCCGAGACGGTCGCACCGAGCAGCGCCTGCGCGTCCGGCGACGATCCGGCGGCCACGACGGTGCCGGCACCCTCGTTGCCACACGGCATCGGTCGTCCAACGCGAGCGGCGTTCATGGCCATGGCCGCCCGGCTCAACGTCCCGACAAGCGCACCGTCGACCGACGCGAACGACTCGGGGTCGGCCCCGGCGATAAGCATGCCGAGGTCCGATGGGTTGATGGGCGCCGCCTCGACGGCGACAACGACCTCATCGGGGCCGGGTTCGGGCATCGGTTCAGTGTCGATCGCGATGCGGACCGTGCCGTCCTCGGTCACGGTCGAACGCACCACGCGGTAGGTGTCACTCATCTCGGGCTCCTCGCTCGGGGCCGTCATCATCGCACCGCGGCGCGCGCAACAGAAAACGACGCACAGCCGTCGCCCCGAGGGGCGACGGCTGTGCGTCGTGCAGGGTCCGAATCGGGCGGGCGATGACCCGCGACTCGGTATCGAGTGGAGATCAGCCCTTCCGGGACTGGACCTCAGCGATGATTGCCGGGATCACCTCGTGGAGATCACCGATCACGGCCCAATCGGCCTTGGTCACCATGTTGGATTCTTTGTCGATATTGATCGCCAGGATGTGCTTCGACGCCATCGCGCCGACCCAGTGCTGGATGGCACCCGATATGCCCGAGGCGATGTAAATCTCCGGGGCGATTCGAGTTCCGGTCTGGCCAACCTGGTCGGCGTGCGGACGCCAACCGAGGTTGGTCACCGCACGCGAGCAACCGACGCGGCCACCGAGCAGGTTGGCAAGCTCTTCGAGCTGGCCGAAGCCGTTCTCGGAGCCGACGCCGCGGCCACCACCGACAACGACCGGAGCGGTCGGCAGCGTGACACCAGCTTCCTGGACGACGCGGTCCTTCACCATCGTGATGGTGACCGACTCGTCGAGATCGACATCGAACGCCTCTGTGTCAGCATCCTCCTCGTCGCCGATCTCGGCGGCAACGGCATGCAGCCCACAGGTGAGCAAGGGCACATCGGCCGTGAGCGTCGCATCCTCGAGCAACGAGCCACCCCACTGGACACGGGTCATCTCCCACGTGTCACCAGGATTGACGTCGGTGCAGTTGGCGACGAACGGCGCATCGAGACGAGCGGCGGCGTTGGCCATGAACTCGTTCCCTCGGTCTGAGCCGCACGAGAGCACGGCATCGGGATCGAGCGACTCGACCATCTGGGCAATCACGGAACCGCACGCGTCGGGGCCATAATCGGTGAGAAGGTCGTGGGTGACCGTGTGAACGGTCTCGGCGCCGTACTGGCCGGCGGCTTCGACGAGGTCGTCGTCGTCGCTGCCGATGATCGCAGCCTCGAGATCCTTGCCCATCTTCTCCGCCAGCACACGACCAAAGGTCAGGGCTTCACGGGCAGCTTCGACAAGCTGACCGTTTTCGTGTTCGAGAATAACGAGCAACATCAGAGGACTCCGAGTTCATCAAGTACGTCGACCACGGCCGCAGCCGCCTCGGCGCCCGTGCCTAAGATCACGGTCTCCGACACGGTCTCTTCCGGGCGGTGAAGCTTCACGCGGACCTGGCCACCTTCAGCGGCACTGGCGGTGATCGAGTTCAGCTCGACCTTCTTCGACGCAAGGCGACCCTTCATGGTCGGGTAGCGGGGAAGGTTGAGGCCTTCCTTGATGCCGAGCACGGCAGGACGGGGCAATTTGTAGACCTCAAAACCGCCGTCGATCTCTCGACGAGCGGTAATCGTGTCGTCACCGATCTCCACACCCTTGATGCCCTGCACGATCGGACGACCCAGGGCCATGGCGGTGCGAATACCGACCTGGAAGCCGCCTGCATCGGCCGACTCGTTGCCGAACATGATCAGGTCGAAGGGTTCGTCGACCTCGAGTTCCTGGACCGCGGCGGTGATCGCCTGCGCCGTACGCTGAGGATCCCACTGGATGGTGTCGGCCTCAACGAGCACGCCATGGGTCGCGCCGACGGAGACGGCGTAACGCAGTTGCTCCTCGGCATCGCCCGTTCCCAACGTGAGCACGGTGACCTCGCCACCGTGCTCTTCGATGAGCTGCACTGCACCTTCGACGGCGCACTCCTCATGGGGGCTCGTGGTGAACCCGAGGTGTGCGGCATCGACGTCTTGCCCATCGGCGGTCACATTGATCTTCGCGCCCGGGGCGGGCACCCGCTTCACACAGCAGAGAATCTTCATGAGTGCTCCGGATCAGCTCTTCAGACGGGTGTCTTCGGGATCGAAGGCCGCGCCACTGCCCACAACAGTGCAGGAGTAGAGCTCGTTCATGTACATCGACTGCAGCTTGGTGCCGGGCACGGCCAACGCGTTGGGTAAGTAGCCCATGAGCAGGTTCTTGCCCAGCGAGGGGCTGTAGCCGGCTGTCGTCACACGCGAGACGCGGCCGTGGCTGTCGACGATGCGCTCACCGTCGGGGGTGAGGATGGGCTCGTTGCCGCCCTGCATGAAGCGCTCGTTGCCGTCGCTGTCGACGTTGTCGTCAACGATCAGCGTCACGCACTGAACCTCGGCACCGGCTTCCCGGGCGGCCAGGTAGGCCTCCTTGCCGATGAAGTCCGCGGCCTTGACCTTCGGACGGGCGAGGCCGGCCTCGACTGGGTTGTACTCCGACTCGAGTTCGGCGCCCATCAGGCGGTAGCCCTTCTCGATACGACCCGACAGCGAGTACACGCCGCCGCCGGTGATGCGCAGACCGTGGTCCTCGCCGGCTTCCATAATCGCGTCGAAGACGGTGCCCGCCTCGTCCCACGGCATGTAAACCTCCCAGCCAGTGTCGCCGACATAGGAGATGCGGAACAGGTGGCACTCGACACCTGCGATGGTGACCGGGCGGTACGAGCCGTACGGCGAGCCCTCGTAAGAGAGATTGTGGTCGGTGAGCTGTCCGAGCACGGCCGGGGCGTTCGGGCCCCAGAGGCCGAGCGTGCTGATCTGCTTGGTGAGGTTGGTGAAGGTCACCGAACCGTCGTTGGGCATGTGCTTGCGGACCCAGAACTCGTCGCGGCCACCGTCGAAGACGCCGGTGACGATGCGGACGCGATCCTCGGCCATGCGCATCATGGTGAGGTCGGAGTGGAAGCCACCGTCCTGATTGAGCCACGGGGTGTAGACCGAGCGGCCGACCGGAACATCGATCTTATTGACCGCAAGGTAGTCGGCGAACTCGACGGCGCCGGGGCCCTCAAGTTCGTAGATCTGGAAGGCGCTGAGGTCGATCAGACCGCAGTTCTCGCGCAGGTTGAGGTGCTCGCCGACGGTGATCGGGTTCCACCAGCGGTTGTCCCACTCGACGGGGCGCTCTTCGAGGCCGTAGCGCTCGACGAGGTCGGCGTTCGAGGTGTACCACTGCGGGCGTTCCCAGACGCGAGCCTGGAAGAACTCAGCGCCGAGGGCTTCCTGGCGACTCTTGAACGGCGCCTGGACGAGGTGGCGACGCGAATCCCACTGCTCGGCGGGGTGGACGATGCCGTAGGTCTTGTTGAAGTGCTCCGACGCGCGAGCCCAGATGTGCTCGTCGCTCTTCTCTTCGTCGTAGAAGCGGGCGACGTCGGCGCCGTGGGAGTCGATGACACGCGGGTAGCCGTGGGTCATCCACTCGGCGACGACCTGCGCCATACCGGGACCTTCCTTGACCCAGACGGCGGAGGCGGCCCAGAAGTTCTCGACGTCGGGGAGCTCACCGAGACACGGCATCGCATCGGGGGTGAGCGAGAGCAGACCGTTGATGGCGTACTTGATCTCGGCGTCGCCGAGCATGTCCATCAACTCGATGGCCTCTTCCATCTGCTGGTCGAAGTCGTCCGCAGTGAAGGGCATCTCGGTGGGGCTGAGCGCTGCCTCTTCGTTCGACGGGATCTCATCGGGGTGGTGCAGGATCGGGCGGTGGGCGTAGGAGCCGACCTCCATCGAGCCGGCCGACTGACGCTCGTAGCAAAAGGTGTCCATGTCGCGGACGATCGGGTACCCGATCTCGTTGTTGGTCTCGGCGAGCACGTCGAGCGGGCCGACGTCGGCCATCTGGTGCACGGCCGGAACGAGCGGGATGTAGGTGTCGGCCATGTAGGCGATCTGGTTCGACCACACACCGCAGGCGACGACGACGTACTCGGCGTCGATCGTGCCCTTGTCGGTGACGACACCGGTGACCTTGCGTCGACCGTTCGGACGCGGGTTGTCGTCGGTGAGGATGTCGAGCACCTCGGTGTTGGCGAAGACCTGGCAGCCGGCCTTCTCGATGGCTTCCTTGCGCATCACGGTGCCGGTCTCGAGGGAGTCGACCACCGAGACGGTCGGGCAGTAGAAGCCGCCGAGGATGACGTCTTCGTTGACAAACGGCACGAGCTCCTTGACCTGGGCGGGGTCGAGCAGGTGGGCCTCGATGCCCCACGCCTTGGCGGAGGTCATCCGGCGCTGGAGTTCGTCCATGCGCTCCTGGGTTCGGGCGACCTCGATGCCGCCGGAGTCGACCGAGAGGTTCATATCGCGGTACTGGTTGGCGGACTGCTCGCCGAGTAGCGCCATTTCCTTGTTGTGGTCGACCGGGAAGATGAAGTTCGACGCATGGCCGGTTGAGCCGCCCGGGTTGGGCAGCGGGCCCTTGTCCAGCAGGACGAGGTCGGTCCAGCCGAGGCGGGCCAGATGGCCCACCAGGCAGTTGCCGACGATGCCGGCGCCAATGACGACGACCTTGGCGGAAGTCGGGAAGTCGCTCACGTTGGTTCCCCTCAGTGTTGTTGTGATGCGGTCTCGGGAGTCGGTGACGCGCTCGGAGTCCGAAACGCTGTTGCTTGACGCAATGATATATCACCGGTGTATCATTCAAATGGTACGGCACGTTCGCGTGTCGGGCAACCCCCCGGTTCGACAACGAGTCAATCGGGATCTGCGGCGGAGCTGTAGCGACTGCGATGACCGAACTTTCACTCTCCGAACAGGCCTACGAGCAACTGCGCCGCATGATCGTGCGCCTCGACTTCGCGCCCGGCGACGTCCTGCGCGAAGAGGCACTGCAGGAGATGCTCGGAATGAGCCGCACGCCGATCCGCGAGGCCCTCCAGCGCTTGGCGCGGGAGCACTTCGTCACGGTGATTCCCCGCCGCGGCATGTTCGTGAGCGGCATCGACGTGTCCGAACTGTCGATGCTGTTCGAGACCCGCTCGGTGCTCGAGCCCTACGCCGCTCGCCTTGCGGCAGCCCGAGGCACCGACGAACACTGGATCGCCATGGCCGCAGCCCTCGACGCCGCCGACTCGGCCATCGGCAACCTCCACCTGATGGAGATCGACCGCCGCGGTCACGAGATCATGTGGGAAGCCGCCGGCAACCGGTTCCTCGTCGACACCCTTGACATGCTCTACGCCCAGTCCGATCGGCTGTGGCACCTCTATCTCGCCGACGTCGCCGAGATGCAGCACGCAGTCGACGAGCACGCCGAACTCATGGACGTCCTCCGGGCCGGCGACGGTGAACGGGCCGGTGAGCTGATGGAAGAGCACATCCGGGCCTTCGACGCCGAAATCCGCACGGCCGTCACGGAACGGCTCGCCTCGCCGCTTGCCGGCTGACCTCCGCCTTCCTCCCCGACCAGGCAAGCGTTAGCCTTTGGCTGATTCCACGATGCGGAACCCTTCCGCATCGTGGAACACGCTGGTACGCTCGCCCGACGTACGCCCAGGTCCGGGCTCTGCAGAGTTTCTTTGGGGGAAACCATGTCCTTCCCGTCCGATCTCGAGATCGCCTCCCAGGCGAATCTCCGTCCACTCACCGAGATCGCCACTAACGCCGGCATCCCCGCCGAGTGCCTCGAACCGTACGGTTCGGGTGCCGCGAAGATCACGCTCGACGCCATCGAGAAGATGGCTGATCGCCCGAAAGCGAAATACGTCGTCGTCTCAGCGATCACCCCCACCCCGCTGGGTGAGGGCAAGACCACCACCACCGTCGGTCTCGGCCAGGCGTTCCAGCACATCGGGTCGTCCGCCACCATCGCCATCCGCCAACCCTCGATGGGCCCGACCTTCGGCATCAAGGGCGGCGCCGCCGGCGGCGGCTACAGCCAGGTCGTCCCGATGGAGCTGTTCAACCTCCACCTCACCGGCGACATGCACGCGGTCACTGCCGCACACAACCTTTGCTCGGCCATGGTCGACGCGCACATCTACCACGGCAACGAGGCCGGCTTCGACATTCACAACATCACCTGGCGTCGCGTGGTCGACATCAACGACCGTGCCCTGCGCAACGTCACCATCGGCCTCGGCGGCAAGCTCGACGGCATTCCCCGCGAGACCGGCTTCGACATCACCGCAGCCTCCGAGGTCATGGCCGCCCTGGCCCTCGCCACCGACCTGCACGACCTCCGAGCCCGCATGGGCCGCATCGTGCTGGGCTACACCAAGGCCGGCGATCCCATCACCGCCGAGCAGATCGGCGCCGCCGGGTCAATGACCGTCATCTTGCGTGAGGCCATCAAGCCCAACCTTATGCAGACGTTGGAGAACACCCCGGCCCTCGTGCACACCGGCCCGTTCGGCAACATCGCCACCGGGAATAGCTCGATCGTGGCCGACCGCATCGGTATCCACACCAGCGACTTCCTGCTCACCGAGGCGGGCTTCGGTGCCGATATGGGTGCCGAGCGCTTCTTCAACATCAAGTGCCGCTACTCGGGGCTCGCACCCGACGCTGCTGTGCTCGTTGCGACCGTGCGGGGCCTCAAGGCCCACTCCGGCAACCACAAGATCGTCCCCGGCAAGCCGCTCCCCGAGGATCTACTCAAGGCCAACCCCGACGAGGTCCACCAGGGTGGCGACAACTTGCGCAAGCAGCTCGAGAACATGCAGGTCCACGGCTGCACTCCGGTCGTCGCGATCAATGTGTTCCCCGGCGACCACGACGAAGACATCGCCGCCATCCACGAGATCGCCTCGGAGTTCGGCGCCCGTGCCGCCGTGTCGACCCACTTCTCCGACGGAGGGCGCGGTGCCACCGAGTTGGCCGCCGCCATCAAGGAAGCCGCCGAGGAGGAGTCCAACTTCCAGGTTCTGTACCCGGACGACGCCTCGCTCAAGGACAAAATCCACGCTGTCGCCACCAAGGTGTACGGCGCCGACGGTGTCGAATACTCGGCGGCCGCCGACAACCAGCTCGCCAACTACACCGCGCAGGGATTCGACAACCTGCCGGTCTGCATCGCCAAGCAGCACCTCTCGCTGAGCCACGACGCGAAGCTCAAGGGTGCCCCCAAGGGCTGGACCCTTCCGGTGCGCGAAGTTCGCGCCTCCGTCGGTGCCGGCTTCGTCTACCCGATCTGTGGCGACATGCGCACCATGCCCGGCCTCGGCACCACCCCGGCCGCCATGCAGATCGACATCGACGACAACGGCGACATCGTCAACCTGTCCTAATTTCCCTTCCTCACCCAAACCACTGCAGCGGAGAGAGCCCCACCATGGCGTTGTTCAAGAAGAACGAGGTGCCCGAGATCGTCGAGTCAGGTGAAGCACGGGCCCACCGCGAGCACCTGACTCGCAA